>JBKJMA010000153.1:0-16991 GCA_046596505.1 Sphingomicrobium sp. | reverse complement strand
GCGCCGAGCGTGAAGCGGCCGGCGAGCAGCGCGTCACCGCGAACTCGGTCGCCGGCGACATGGTCGCGCGGGACGGCGACGAGGCGCAGCGGCTCTTTCTTGGCGCTGAACAGGCGGGAGAAGAGCGAGCCGCGCGCGAGTTTGCCGATGACGTCGCCACCGTCGGCGCCGGTCGTTGCGTTCACTGGCCGCCCCGCAACGCCGCGATGTTGGCGCGGTATTGGTCCGGCCCGCCCTTGAATGCGGCGGTGCCGGCGACGAGCGCGGTCGCGCCGGCGTTGATCGCCTGACGCGCGGTGACCGGGTCGATCCCGCCATCGACCTCGATATCGATCGTCAGCCCCTGCTTCGCCGCCTGTTTGGCGATCGCTTCGATCTTGCGCAGCTGGCTGGCGATGAATTTCTGGCCGCCGAAGCCCGGGTTGACGCTCATCACCAGCACGAGGTCGATTTCCTCGAGGACATAGTCGAGCATCTTGGCCGGGGTCGCCGGGTTGAGCGACACGCCGGCTTTCTTGCCGAGCCCCTTGATGCGCTGGACGGTGCGATGGAGGTGCGGGCCCGCCTCGGGGTGGACGGTGATGATGTCGGCGCCGGCCTCGGCGAACGCATCGAGGAAATGATCGATCGGCGAGATCATCAAATGGACGTCGAACGGCTTTTGCGAGTGCGGTCTGAGCGCCTTCACCACCGCCGGGCCGATGGTCAGGTTTGGGACGAAATGCCCGTCCATCACGTCGATGTGGATCCAGTCGGCGCCCGCCGCGTCGATCGCGCGGACTTCCTCGCCGAGACGGGCGAAATCGGCGGAGAGTATCGAAGGGGCGATGTAGGTCATGATGTCCGATTAGCCGTTAATCGCGGGGGGCGACAAGGCGCGCGATGAAGAAGCCGTCGAGTCCGCCCTCCTCCTCGAGCATCCCGGGCAGGATGCGGACGAACCCGGCCTTGGTCGGCGTGATGAAACTTGGCAGCTCGCCCTCGGTCGGCGGGGCGACAGCGAAAGCGGGATGAGCGGCGAGGAAGTCGGCGATGATCGCTTCGCCTTCCTCGGGTTCAAGGCTGCAGGTGGCAAAGACGAGCGTGCCGCCCGGCTCGAGCAGGGTCGCGGCGTGGGCGATCAGGCGGGCCTGCAGCGCGGTGGTTTCGGCGATGATCGCCGGGCGGGCGCGGTAGAGCACTTCGGGGTGACGGCGGAAAGTGCCGGTCGCCGAACAGGTCGCGTCGACGAGGATCGCGTCGAACAAGCGGCCGGGCGCCCAGTCGAGGGCGTCGGCAGTGACCAGTTCGGCGGGCAAGTTCGTCCGGTCGAGATTCTGCTGGAGCCGGGCGAGGCGGCTTTGTTTGCGGTCGAGGGCTGTGACGGCATGGCCGGCGGCGGCAAGCTGCATCGTCTTGCCGCCCGGCGCTGCGCACAGGTCGAGGACGGTTTTCGCAGCTGCCGGGATCAGCCGTGCGGGGAGCGAGGCGGCGAGGTCCTGGACCCACCAGCCGCCGTCTTCGAAACCGGGAAGCTCGGCGACGTTCGACGATTCGTCGAGGCGGGCGTGGCAGGTGGCGAGCGAGGTCGCGGCGGGAAATGCCCTGGCCGCGGCATCGTCCTTGAAGGTCAGGTCGAGCGGGGCACGCTGGGCAATGGCGCGGCGCGCGGCGTCGACCACCGGGGTTCCCCACGCGCGGCGCCAGCGTTCCTCGACCTCGACCGGCAGGCGCGGGGCGTCGAACAGGTGGACGCCGCGGCGCAGCAGCGTGCCGAGCACGCCGTGGACCAGCCGGCGCGGACCGCCATCGACCAGCGGCAGCGCGGTCGCGACCAGCGCGTGATCGGGGGTGCCGAGCCCAACCTTCTGGCCGAGCGCGAGGCGAAGCACCATCCGCGCCTTGGCATCGTCGGCGAGGCGCAGGCGCGTGGCACTGTCGATCATCAGGTCGATGTCGGGCAGGCGGCGAAGTGTTTCGCCGGCGATGGCGAGGGCCAGCGCCTGGTCGGCGGGGGGCAGGCTCGGCCCGCCCTGCGCCGCAGCCTCGAGCGTCTGGCCGCGGCGAAGGACGCCATCGAGCATGCGCAGCGCGGCTTCGCGGGCGGGAAGACCGTCGGGCGCGGGATTCGGAATAGGACTTGGCACGAGGCCCTTTACTCACCAATTGTGATTCCATGAAACGTCCAGCGACTCTCGTTCCGCCGAAGAACCTCACCCCGTCCCCGCCGGTGCCGACGCCCGCAGCGGTTTCATCGCCGCCGCCGTCGGGCGAGGAGGATCGCAAGGACCCCACCCGCTATGGCGACTGGGAGAAAAAAGGCATCGCGATCGATTTTTAATGAAGGCGAGGTCCCGTCGCAAGATGGCAGGCAGGTCAGGAGGAGCACGCGATGAACTCGCCCGCGATCGAGACGATCATCACGCCGGTCACCCACGACCTTGGCGCGTTCAAGGTGCGGCGGTCACTGCCGTCGCGCGGTCGGACGATGGTCGGGCCGTTCATTTTCGTCGATCAGTTCGGACCGGCGCGGCTCAGCCCCGGCGAGGGTATGGACGTGCGCCCGCACCCGCACATCAACCTGGCAACGGTGACCTATTTGTTCGACGGCGCGATCGACCATCGCGATTCGATAGGCAGTTTCCAGCGGATCGAGCCGGGGGCGATCAATTTGATGACCGCAGGAACAGGAATCGTCCACTCGGAACGATCGCCGGGTGATGCGCGCGCGGTGGGGCCGGGGTTCTACGGGATGCAGACCTGGCTCGCGCTGCCCGACGGCAAGGAAGAAATCGCGCCGGCATTCGAACATGTCCGGCCGGAGGCGCTTCCGCTGGTCGAGGGCGAGGGTGTCTCCGCTCGCGTGCTGATGGGCGAACTGTGGGGCAAGCGCGCTGCGACGACCTGCCATTCGCCAACGATCTACGCAGACCTGGCACTCGACGCCGGGGCGAGCGTAGCGATCGATGCCGATGTCGATGAGCGGGCGATCGTGGTGACCGAGGGCGAGGCAAGCGTGGATGGCGAGAGGCTGGCGCTGTTCGACCTGGTGATCCTCGCGCCCGGTCATCGTGCGGTGTTGCGCGCCGCTTCGCCGTGCCGGGCGATGCTGCTCGGCGGCGAGGCGTTCGCGACCCCGCGCCATGTCTTCTGGAATTTCGTCAGCTCTTCGCGCGAGCGGATCAACCAGGCGAAAGAGGATTGGCGCGAGGGGAGATTTCCCAAGGTGCCCGGGGATGACAAAGAGTTCATCCCGATCCCTGCGGTGCCCAAGACAGTGAGCTATCCATGACCGAGTTCGACAAGATCTCCCTCGCTACCGGCGTTACCCTCAACGTTGCGCTCGCCGGGCCGCAGGATGCGCCGCCGGTGATCCTGCTCCACGGTTTTCCCGAGTCGCATCGCACGTGGCGCGGGCTGGTGCCGCTGCTCGAGGACCGTTTCCGGCTGGTAATGCCCGACCAGCGTGGCTTCGGGGCTTCCGATGCCCCGCAGGAGGTCGACGCCTACCGCATCGATCGGATCGTCGCCGACCTGTTTGCACTCGCGGATGCGCTGGGGATCGGCGGCTTTGCGCTGGTCGGACACGACTGGGGCGGGGCGGCGGCGTGGGCGGCGGCGATCAAGGCGCCGGCAAACGAAAGCGGCCCACGGATCGAGCGGCTGGCGATCATCAACGCGCCGCACCCGGTAATCTTCCAGAAGGGCCTGATCGAGGACGCCGACCAGCGCGCCGCGTCGCAATATATCACCGCCTTTCGCAACCCGGAATTCGAGGCGGCGGTGGCGGCGATGGGGTTCGATGCCTTCTTCGACAAGAGTTTCAAGCGACACATCAACCTCGCCCGGATCGATCCGACGGAACGCGCGGCTTACATCGCCGAGTGGAGCAAGCCGGGGACGCTGACCGGGATGCTCAACTGGTATCGTGCGTCGCAGCTGGTCGTCCCGCCGCCAGGCGCGGCCGTGCCGATCCCGGAGTGGGTGCTGGGGGCCTTCCCCAAGATCCATGTGCCGGTTCAGGTGATTTGGGGGATGGAGGACATCGCTTTGTTGCCGATGCAGCTCGACGGGCTCGACCGGCTGATCGACGAGGTTGAGATCGTCCGCCTTCCCGGAGTCGGCCATTTCGCGCCGTGGGAAGCGCCGGTAGAGGTCGCGGCGGCGTTAGTCCCGTTTCTTAGCGCGCCCTTCCTAGTGGGGGATAGGGAGGCTAAGCGCCCGGCATGACCCGATCGCAATCCCGTTCCGCCGCCCGGCTCGCCGCCGTGCAAGCGCTCTACCAGCAGGAAATGGAGGGGACCGCGATCGCGCCCTTGCTCCATGAATTCCACGAGCACCGCCTCGGCGCGACGATCGAGGGTGTGACCTACGCCGAGGCCGAGCAGAGCTTCTTCGACGATGTCGTTCGCGGAGTCGGGGCGCGGCGGCTGGAGATCGATCGCCTGGTCACGGCCAAGCTGGGGGAGGGCTGGAAGCTCGAGCGGCTCGACCGCCCGATGCGCGCGATCCTGCGCGCCGGCACCTATGAGCTGATCGCCCGCCCCGATGTTCCGGTGGCAAGCGTCATCAGCGAATACGTCGACGTCGCGAAGGCGTTCTACGACAAACGCGAGAGCGGGTTCGTCAACGGGTTGCTCGACGCGGTGGCGAAGGACGCGCGGGGGTGATCGGCGGTAGATAGGCCGAACGATGATTCAGGCGACTGGCCTTGGAAGCCAGCGATCGACCAGGAGCCGGATACCCAAGCGCCATCATCCTGAACTCGTTCAGGATCCATCGTCTGACACGAGCCACCGTTCGGTCTGAGAATTGGGTCCTGAAACGAGTTCAGGATGACGGAAGGAAAGAATGACCAGCGAACTGGACTTCATTGTGGCGTTGCGGGCGCTGGCGACGGCGCCGGAAGCACGCGGGTTCGACGACGATGTCGCGGTGCTCGATGGGCTCGTGCTGACCCACGACATGATCGCGCAAGGGGTGCATTATCTTTCAGGCGATCCGCCCGAAGGCGTTGCGGCGAAGCTGATCGCGGTGACGCTGTCGGACCTTGCCGCGAAGGGCGCCACGCCGGTCGGGGTGCTGCTCGGCTATTGCCTTGGGACAAGCGAGTGGGATCAGCGGTTCGTGGCGGGGTTGAAGGTGGCGCTTGAGCGCTATTCTTGCGTCCTGCTCGGCGGCGATACGATTGCCTTGCCAAGTGAAGCGCCGCGCGTGCTCGGCCTGACAGCAATCGGGCGAGCGAGCGGGCGGGTGCCCGATCGTGCGGGCGGGGTGGCGGGCGACGACTTGTGGCTGGTCGGCACCGTTGGGGACAGTGTGGCGGGATTGGCGGCTTTGGCGGCCGACCCGGATGCGAGCGGTCCGCTGGTCGATGCCTATCGCGAGCCGCGCGCTTTGATCGCCGAGGGCCAGGCGCTCGCGCCGCACGCCGGGGCGATGATGGACGTGTCCGACGGCTTGCTGATCGACGCTGCGCGGATGGCGCGGGCGAGCGGAGTACGCATCGTCATCGATCTTGCACTAATCCCGCTGTCTCCGGCGTTCCGGACAGCGCGCGGCGACGATCGTGCGGCGCGGCTGTTCGCGGTGACGGGGGGTGATGATTATGCGTTGCTTGCCGCGCTTCGGTCCGGCGCGGAAGCGGGGGTAACGAAGTGTTTACATTCAGGGGCGCAAATGGTGCGGATCGGTGAACTGGTCGCGGGCGCGGGGATTGCGCTCATCGACGACGGTCAGCCGGTGGAGTTGCCGGAGCATCTTGGCCATGAACATCGCAGCTGATCTTCGCCGCTGGACAATTGGCATTGCCGGACTGGCGTGCGGCATGGCGAGCGCGCTGCTCCTGCTCCGCTAGGCCCTACTCTCCCTCAGGCTAATGCCGAGCCCCCTTGCGGGCACCGCATCCGCCCCCTAGAAAACGGCCCCAAAGAAGGCCCGCCACTCATCGGACCGGCCTGCGTTCAGGGGACTTTGCCAGACATGAACCTGCTTTTCATCGCCATGGCCTGCGGGCTGCTTGCACTGCTCTACGGTTTTATAACCAGTCAGCAGGTGCTGCGCGAATCCGCCGGCAACGACCGGATGAAGGAAGTCGCGGCCGCCATCCAGGAAGGCGCCTCGGCCTATCTGCGCCGCCAGTACGCCACGATCACCGTGGTCGGTGTGATCGTCGCCGCGCTGGTCTTCTTCTTCCTTGGCGGGATGAGCGCCGCGGCGTTCGTTATCGGCGCGCTGCTGTCGGGCGCGGCCGGGTTCATCGGGATGAATATCTCCGTCCGCGCCAATGTCCGCACCGCCGAGGCGGCGCGGACCTCGCTGCAGAAGGGGCTAACGGTCGCCTTTCGCTCGGGCGCGGTCACCGGGATGCTCGTCGCCGGGCTGGCGTTGCTCGCGATCTGCGGGCTGTTCTGGTACCTTATCGGTCCGATGGGCCTCGCGCCGGATGACCGCAAGGTCGTTACCGCGCTGACCGCGCTCGCACTTGGCGCGAGCCTCGTGTCGATTTTCGCGCGGCTGGGCGGCGGCATCTTCACCAAGGCGGCCGACGTCGGCGCCGATCTCGTCGGCAAGGTCGAGGCCGGCATCCCCGAGGACGACCCCCGCAACCCTGCGGTCATCGCCGACAACGTCGGTGACAATGTCGGCGACTGCGCCGGCATGGCCGCCGACCTGTTCGAAACCTATGTCGTCACCGTCGGCATCACGATGGTCTCGATCGCGCTGGCGCTCGGCGCGTCGCCGATCCTGCTCGCTTTGATGGTGCTGCCGCTGCTGATCGGCGGGGTGTGCATCATTACCTCGATCATCGGCACCTACATGGTCAAGCTGGGCTCCAAGGAGTCGATCATGGGGGCCCTGTACAAGGGGTTCTGGACGACCACGATCCTGGCGGTCCCGGCGATCTACGGGGCGTTCTGGTTGTCGCTCGGCGGCGACCTTGCGCAGACCATCACGACCAAGGCTGGCCTGTCCTTCTCGGCGATGAACCTCGTCTGGGCATCGTACGTCGGGCTGGTCGTGACCGCACTGATCGTGTGGATCACCGAATATTACACCGGCACCAACTATCGCCCGGTCAAGTCGATCGCCGCAGCGTCGCAGACCGGGCACGGCACCAACGTCATCCAGGGTCTTGCAATCAGCCTTGAATCGACCGCCTTGCCGACGCTGGTGATCGTCACTGGCGTGATCGTCAGCTACAAGCTGGCAGGTCCGCTCGGGGTGGCGTTCGCCGCCTCGGCAATGCTGGCGCTGGCGGGCATGGTCGTCGCGCTCGACGCCTATGGGCCAGTCACCGACAATGCCGGGGGCATCGCCGAAATGGCGGGAATGGAAGCGGGCGTCCGCGTTCGCACCGACGCGCTCGACGCGGTCGGCAACACGACCAAGGCGGTGACCAAGGGCTATGCGATCGGTTCGGCCGGCCTCGCCGCGCTGGTCCTGTTCGGGGCCTACACGGCGGACTTGAAGGAGTTCGCTGGCCCGCTTGGCATCATCACTCCCCTCGAGACGATGTTCAGCCTGTCCAACCCCTATGTCATCGTCGGGCTGCTGCTCGGGGCGCTGCTGCCCAACCTGTTCGGAGCGATGGGCATGACCGCGGTCGGCCGTGCCGCCGGCGCGGTGGTCGAGGAAGTGCGCGAGCAGTTCCGCAACAACCCGGGTATCATGGATGGCACGTCGCGGCCCGATTATGCCCGCACCGTCGACCTTGTCACCAAGGCGGCGATCCGCGAGATGATCCTGCCGTCGCTGCTGCCGGTGCTTGCCCCGATCGTGGTATTCTTCGTGATCGGCGCGGTCGGCGGGCGCGACAATGGCTTTGCGGCGTTGGGCGCGCTGTTGCTGGGCGTGATCGTTTCGGGGCTGTTCATCGCGATTTCGATGACTTCGGGCGGTGGCGCGTGGGACAATGCCAAGAAGTATATCGAGGACGGCCATTACGGCGGCAAGGGCAGCGAGGCCCACAAAGCCGCGGTGACCGGCGACACGGTTGGCGATCCGTACAAGGATACCGCGGGTCCGGCGGTCAATCCGATGATCAAGATCACCAATATCGTCGCGCTGCTGCTGCTCGCCGCGCTGGCCGGAGGGGCAGTCCACTAAGTTCACGAACATCGCGCTTGGGACGGGCGGGAGGGCGACTTCCCGCCCGTCTTTCTTTCTACCCGACTTGTCGTTAAGAGGCGCACAGCTTCACAGTGCTTCACCGCACCACACCCACACACCAACTTCAGGAATTGCATGGCCAAGGAAGAACTTCTCGAAATGCGCGGACGGATCGCCGAGCTGCTGCCCAACGCGATGTTCCGCGTGACGCTCGAGAACGGCCATGAGGTTTTGGGACATACCGCCGGCAAGATGCGCAAGAACCGAATCCGCGTGCTGACCGGCGACGAGGTGCTGGTCGAACTGACCCCCTACGACCTGACCAAGGGGCGGATTACCTACCGCTTCATGCCCGGACGCGAACGCCCGCCCGGCTACTGATGCGGCTGATCCTCGCCTCGGCGAGCCCGCGCCGCCTCGACCTGCTCGCCCGGATCGGCATCACCCCCGACGCGATCGACCCCGCCGACATCGACGAGAGCGTGCTGCGCGGAGAATTGCCGCGCGCCCATGCGCTGCGGCTCGCGATCGGGAAGGCCCAGGCGGTCGCGGCGCGGCATCCCGACGCGCTGGTGCTCGGCGCCGATACGGTGGTCGCGGTCGGACGGCGGATCCTGCCCAAGGTCGAGGATGAGGCAACCGAGCGGCAATGCCTCGCGCTGCTGTCGGGCCGGCGTCACCGGGTGACGACCGCGATTGCACTAGCCATCCCGGGCGAGACGATGCGCACCCGGGCGGTCGAGACGACGATTACCCTCAAACGCCTGTCAGCAGAGGAAATCGACTTTTACGTCGCGCATGGCGAGTGGCACGGCAAGGCCGGCGGCTATGCGCTGCAGGGCTATGGCGAGGTGTTCGTGCGGACGATGACCGGGAGCCATTCGGCGGTGGTCGGGCTGCCGCTGGCGGAGACGCGGAATCTGCTGAAAAGCGCGGGCTTCTGTGTTGGATAGGATCTGGCCACTTGGCTGAGTGGATGATTGAGAGCGGCATCGGTGAGACGCGCGCGGTGCTGGTCGAAGGCGCGCAAATCGTCGAGGCCCGGATCGAGCTCGAGGGGGTGGTCCCGGCGGGAACGGTGATCGCGGCGCGGCTGGTGAATGGCGGCCAGGCGGGTCGCAACGCCGTGGCGCGCGATGAGGCCGGGCAGGAATATCTGCTGCCCCAAGTGCCAAGGGGGATTTCGCAAGGTAGCACGCTGTCGATCGAGGTGACCCGCGCCGCGTTTCCCGGGGTCGAGCCGTGGAAGCGACCGATGGCACGCTGGACGAACAGCCCCGCTTTCCCGGCTCCGAGCCTGGCCGAGCGGCTGGACGGCGCGACGATCGCTTTCCCTGCCCCGCACGATCCGCTGGAACAGGCGGGCTGGTCCGACCTGATCGAGGAAGCGCGCAGCGGGATGGTCGCGTTTGCCGGCGGGACGCTGCGCATTTCGCCGACCCCGGCGATGACCCTGATCGACGTCGACGGGGCGCTTGCTCCCGAGGAACTGGCGCTGCGCGGTGCAAGCGCGGCGGCGGCGGCGATCCGCCGGCTCGCGATCGGCGGATCGATCGGCATCGACCTGCCGACGGTCCGCAACAAGGCGGCGCGGCTGGCTCAGGATACGGCGATTGACGCGGTGCTGCCACGGCCGTTCGAACGCACCGGGGTCAACGGCTTCGGCTTCGTCCAGATCGTGCGGCCCCGTACCGGGCCGTCGCTGGTCGAACTGGCTCAGGATCGTCCGGGGTATGAGGCGCGCGTGCTGCTCCGCCGCGCCGCCCGTTCGACCGGCGCGATCCGCCTCGCCGCGCACCCGGCGGTGATCGATCGGCTCACACCCGCATGGCTCGACCGCCTCGCCCGGCATGTCGGCGGCACGGTGGCCTTGCGCGGCGATCCCGCGCTCGCCATGTCGGGTAGCCATGTCGAACCCGCCTAGCTCAAAGCCCTGCCCGGTGTGTCGCAAGCCGATGAGCGCCGAGCATGCGCCGTTCTGCTCGCGCGGGTGCAAGGACCGTGACCTGCTGCAATGGCTCGGCGACGGCTATCGTATCCCGGGACCGCCGGCCGACCCCAATGACGAGGCGATGGACTGAGGTCGAAACAGAAGCGCCGACCCACGACCTATGCTGTGATTCCCAGCCTCTGCTTGGCCCCCGCCATCATCGCCTTGAATCGCGGATCGTCACGGATTGAATCCATGTCGGGATCAGCTTCGACATGCTTGATCACGTCCGCAATGGTGTGCTCGAAAAAAGGGCCCAGCACCTCCATGGCGCGCTCCGCATCATTCAGGCGAACGACCAAGGCGCATGCCAGATTGTAGCGCGTGGAATTATTGTCCGGGTCGAGCAGCAACGCCCGGTCGATCCATTCTCTAGCCCTGCCATCTTCACCGAGCAGCGCGAGTGCGTTCGCGCCGGCCGCGAGTAGCTGAGTATTGGAAGGTTCTTTCGCGAGAGCCGTTTCTGCCCGCTCAATCGATGTTCTTGCTGCCCTGAGCATCGAGGCCTCGTCGCCTACGCTTTGGTAGCAAGTCATGACCATCATCGGGCTGTGCCAATCGCTCGGCATTAACGTGGCGGCTTTCTCGAAATGGGGGATAGCATCGCCAATTCGCCCTTGCCGAAAATTGAGGCGTGCCGCTTCCCGATTCACTTCCCAGGATTCGGGGTCGAGCCGGAGGGCAAATTGAATCTCCTGATTCGCCTCCGCATGCTTGCCTTGCTCCTCAAGCAGCTGCGCCTTGACGCAATGCGCTTCGGCAATATCGGGATTGATCGATAATGCGCGTTCGACCGCAGGAAGGGCATCCACGTCCTTGCCATGAAGCAAACGCAATTCTGCCTGAGCAAGCGCCATCAACGCCCAAGCCTGCGCGTAATCGGGATCGAACGACACCGCCTGCCGGCAGATCCGAACAATCGATTCGCCTCGGCGAACGTCGCTATAATCGCCGGTGATCCACTGCTTTCGCGCCATCAGGTACAGGTTGTACGCCTCAACAATCGTCGTACCCCGCGCCTCGATCGCCTTCTTTTCCTCGGGAAGCAGTTTCACCCGGAGCGCGGCGACAATTGCTTTCGATATCTCGTCCTGAATGGCGAAAATGTCGGTAAGGTCGCGATCGTAGCGGTCGGCCCACAAGTGCCCGCCGGTCGTGGCGTCGATCATCTGTGCGGTGATCCTGACCCGGTTGCCGGACTTGCGCACGCTCCCCTCGAGCACGTGGCTGACGTCGAGCGCGCGAGCGACCTCCTTCACGTCCATTACCTTGCCCTTGAAGGTGAACGCCGTGTTGCGAGCGATCACCAGCAATGCCGACACTTTCGACAGGTCGGTGATGATGTCTTCGGTGATTCCGTCGCTGAAATATTCCTGTTCGGGATCGCCGCTCATGTTGACGAACGGCAGCACACAGACCGACGGCCCCGATGTCTCCTTCTGCGCGTCGGCTGGCGCCGAAGCGCTTTTGGTCGCTTCATTGCCCGCGGTCTTGGTGATGGCCTCGACCAATTCATCCAAGTTTGCCGGCTCTCCGTCGCCGTTCCAGGTACCGAAATCGACCGTGTGAAACTGGCGAAAGCCGAGCGGCGGCCTGCTTCCGCCAAGCGTGACCGGAACGAGCCGGCCGGAATCGCGGCCTTCGGCGGCCTCGTCCTGTACCCAAGCCGACTCAACCGAAGCCTGCGACCACAAAACGACCACCGCCTGAGCGGTTTTCAGCTCGCGATCGATCTCGGTTGAGAAGCGAGATCCGCCTTTGATGTGGCTATCCCACCAAACGTCGTGGCCGGCTCTGCCGATACTCTCGGCAAGCTGCCTTGCTGCGGCGGCATCCTCCCGCGCGTAGCTTAGAAAAACCTTGGCCACTGCCCCTCCCGCGTTGCACGAATAATGTGCTCATGCCCCAACCGCGGCAAGACCGCCACTGAGTCCACAATTTAACGATCGCTGACTTTCCATGTCCCAGCCCTGCGGTCTCATTCTCAATTGCAACCACCCGTTGAGCCTACCACCAATAGCGGTCATTCCAGACCGGACCGGCGCAGCCTGCGCCGGGCCACTTGCCCTCCGCTCACCCGATCAACCGCTGGACAGGCCGAAGGGCGGCGGTTAGGGAGCCGCTTCGCCCGCGCGGACGCGTTCGTCGGGCCGGGCCCAGGTAGCTCAGTTGGTAGAGCATGCGACTGAAAATCGCAGTGTCGGCGGTTCGACCCCGTCCCTGGGCACCATTTTTCCTTCACGCGCGCGCCGTCTTGCGACCAGCTCGGCGCATCGCCAGATGGGATCCCGTATTCGAATAAGTCTTGCGTCGAACGGGCGCTATGCTGCATTTGCGTGACGCTGCGGGATCCCTCGGGAGGCCGTGGTGACTCATGGGTTTGATTCGCTTGAAGGACGACGACGATGCACGGCCTGCCGCCACGCCAAGGGCTCTACGACCCCGCCAATGAGCGGGACGCCTGTGGCATGGGTTTCATCGCCCATGTGAAGGGCGAAAAGTCGCATTCGATCGTCGCCGATGGCCTCAAGATCCTCGAAAGCCTGGTCCATCGCGGCGGGGTCGCAGCGGATCCCGAGGTCGGCGACGGCGCCGGCTGCCTGATCCAGCTGCCCGACGCGCTGCTGCGCGACTGGGCCGCGGGCGCATCGCTCAACCTGCCGCCACCGGGCGATTATGCGGTCGCGATGTGCTTCCTGCCGCGCGACGAGGCGGCGAGCGCGGTGGCGATGGACCGGCTCGAGCATTTCATCCAACTGGAAGGCCAGCGCATCGTCGGCTGGCGCGACGTGCCGATCGACCTCGACGCGATTGGCGTCTCGGCGCGCGAATCGATGCCCGCGATCCGCCAGGCGGTGATCGCGCGCGGTCCATCGGTCCGCGATCAGGATGCGTTTGAGCGCAAGCTGCTGACGATCCGCAAGCAGACGCAGAACCCGCTCGCCGACCTGGCGCAACGCAAGGCGCTGCCGGCGCTCAAGGATTTCTACATCGCGTCGATGTCGAGCCGGACGCTGGTCTACAAGGGCATGCTCCAGCCGGCGCAGATCGCGCGCTTCTATCGCGACCTGTCGAACCCGCTGACGGTGTCGGCGCTGGCGCTGGTCCACCAGCGTTTTTCGACCAATACTTTCCCGTCGTGGCGGCTGGCGCACCCCTATCGGCTGATCGCGCATAATGGCGAGATCAACACGCTGCGCGGCAACGTCAACTGGATGAACGCGCGACGGCGCACCTTGGAATCGCCGCTGCTGGGCGCCGATCTCGACAAGATGTGGCCGATCATCCCGCACGGCCAGTCGGACACGGCGTGCCTCGACAATGCGCTCGAGCTGCTCGTCGCTGGCGGGTACAGCCTGGCCCATGCGATGATGCTGCTGATCCCCGAGGCGTGGGCCGGCAATGCCGCGATGGAACCCAAGCGGCGCGCCTTCTACGAATATCATGCCGCGCTGATGGAGCCGTGGGACGGGCCGGCGGCGGTCGCGTTCACCGACGGGCGCCAGATCGGCGGGACGCTCGACCGCAACGGGCTGCGGCCGGCGCGCTATCTCGTCACCGACGACGACCGGGTCATCATGGCGTCGGAAAGCGGCGTGCTGCCGATCGCCGAGGAGCGGATCGTCAAGAAGCACCGGTTGCAGCCGGGGCGGATGCTGCTGATCGACCTCGAGCAAGGACGGATCGTCGAGGACGAGGAGATCAAGGCTCAGCTGGCCGACGCCGAGCCGTATGGCGAGTGGCTGCGCCAGACCCAGTTCCGGGTCGAGGAGCTGCCCGCCGGGGCCGAGCCGCAGGTGACACCGCCTGAGCGGCTGGTCGAGCTGCAGAAGATCTTCGGTTACACCGAGGAGGATCTGAAGTTCTTCCTGGCGCCGATGGCGAAGGACGGCGACGATCCGCTCGGGTCGATGGGAACCGATACGCCGCTGGCGGTGCTGTCCGACCGGCCGCGTATGCTGTACGATTATTTCAAGCAGAATTTCGCGCAGGTCACCAATCCGCCGATCGACCCGATCCGCGAGAGCCTGGTCATGTCGCTGGTGTCGATGGTTGGGCCGCGGCCGAACCTGCTCGGGCTTGAGGCGGGCAATCACAAGCGACTGGAAGTCAGTCAGCCGATCCTGACCAATGCCGAGCTGGAGAAGATCCGCTCGATCAAGGACAGCCTCGACGGGGCGTTCAGTACGGTTACGCTCGACGCGACCTGGCTCGCCGGCGGCAATGGCGAGGCGCTCGAGGCAGCGTTGCAGCGACTGTGCTGGGAGGCGACCGAGGCGGTGCTGGCCGACGCGAACCTGATCATCATCTCCGACCGCGCGGCATCGGCCGACCGCATGCCGATCCCGGCGGCGTTGGCGACCGGCGCGATCCATCACCAGCTGATCCGCCAGGGCCTCAGGATGCAGGCCGGGCTGGTCGTCGAGACCGGCGAAGCACGCGAGGTGCACCATATGTGCGTGCTCGCCGGCTATGGCGCCGAGGCGATCAACCCATGGCTGGCGTTCGACACGATCGCCGCGCTCGACCGCGGCGGCAAAGGCCAGGAAAAATACATCAAGGGGCTCGGCAAGGGGATGCTGAAGGTGATGTCCAAGATGGGCATCTCGACCTTCCAATCCTATTGCGGCGCGCAGATTTTCGACGCGATCGGCATCTCGCCCAAGCTCATCGAACGCTATTTCACGGGCACGAATTCGCCGATCGGCGGGATCGGGCTGGCCGAGCTGGCCGAAGAGGGCGGCCGGCGCCATCGCTTCGCGACCGGCGGCGGCGAGCAGCTCGACCTCGGCGGAATTTACGCCCAGCGCGAAGGCGGCGAGGCGCATGCTTGGACTCTGACCAGTATCGCCAATTTGCAGCACGCGGTACGCGGCAATATCCCGGCCAAGTTCCGCGCCTTCTCGGCCGAGATCGATGCCGGCGACCCGCGCCTGCCAACGATCCGATCGCTGTTCGAATTCAAGGCGGCTGGCCCGGCGATCGACGTCAGCGAAGTGGAGCCGGCGAGCGCGATCGTCCGCCGCTTCGCGACCGGGGCGATGAGCCTGGGATCGATCAGCCGCGAGGCGCACACCACGCTGGCGAAGGCGATGAACCGCATCGGCGGCAAGTCAAACACCGGCGAGGGCGGCGAGGAAGCGGCGCGCGCGATCCGGCTGGCCGACGGCGACAGCGAACGCTCGGCGATCAAGCAGATCGCATCGGGCCGGTTCGGAGTCACGACCGCTTATCTCGTCGAAGCCGACGAATTGCAGATCAAGATCGCGCAGGGGGCCAAGCCCGGCGAAGGCGGACAGTTGCCCGGGTACAAGGTCGACGCCGCGATCGCCGCGGTGCGCCATTCCACTCCCGGGGTCGGGCTGATTTCGCCGCCGCCGCACCACGACATCTATTCGATCGAGGACCTCGCGCAGCTTCTCCATGATTTGGGCTCGGTCAACCCAGCCGCGCGGCTGTCGGTCAAGCTGGTGTCCGAGACCGGGGTCGGCACGGTCCCCGCCGGGGTCGCCAAGTGCCGCGCCGACCATATCACCATTTCCGGCTATGAGGGCGGGACGGGTGCGTCGCCGCTGACGTCGCTGACCCATGCGGGGCTGCCGTGGGAAATCGGACTGGCCGAAACCCACCAGACACTGCTGCTCAATGGCCTGCGCGGGCGGATCACGGTCCAGGCCGACGGCGGCCTGCGCACCGGCCGAGATGTGCTGGTTGCGGCCTTGCTCGGCGCGGACGAGTATGGGTTCGCGACCGCGCCGTTGATCGCGGCGGGCTGCATCATGATGCGCAAATGCCATCTGAACACCTGCCCGGTCGGCATCGCGACGCAGGACCCTGAGCTGCGCAAGCGCTTCAAGGGCACGCCCGAGCACATCGTGAACTTCTTCTTCTTCGTCGCCGAAGAGGTCCGCGAGATCATGGCCTCGCTCGGCATCCGCTCGATGGACGAGCTGATCGGCCGCTCGGATCTGCTCGTGCACGACGACGCGATCGCGCACTGGAAGGCGCGCGGCGTGGACCTGTCGAACCTCCTCGCGATGCCCGAGCTGCCCGAGGGCGCGCCGCTGCACCGTGTGCGCCCGCAGGAGCCGGTGCTCGACGACGCGCTGGATTGGACGCTCGTCGAGCAGTCCGCCGACGCGTTGAAGGACGGCACGCCGGTCTCCCTGGAACACGAGATCCGCAACGTCAACCGCTGTGTCGGCGGGATCCTGTCGAGCTTCATCGCGCGCGAGCACGGCGCCGAGGGGCTGCCGGCGGGGACGATCAGCGTCGCGTTCCGCGGCTCGGCGGGACAGTCGTTCGGCGGCTGGCTGGCGCCGGGCGTCGAGTTCACCCTGCGCGGCGACGCCAACGACTACACCGGCAAGGGTCTGTCCGGCGGGACACTGGCAATCATGCCGCCCGTCGGCTCGACCTACCGCGCCGAGGACAATGTCATCATCGGCAACACCGTCCTATACGGTGCGACCGAGGGCAAGCTCTTCGCCCGCGGCCTGGCCGGCGAGCGCTTTGCCGTGCGCAACTCGGGCGCGAGCGCCGTCATCGAGGGCGTCGGCGACCACGGCTGTGAGTACATGACCGGCGGGCGCGTCGTCGTGCTGGGCCCGACGGGCCGCAACTTCGGCGCCGGCATGAGCGGCGGTCTCGCGTACGTCCTCGACGAGGATGGCGCGTTCACCTCTCGCTGCAACATGGGCATGGTCGGCGTCGAGGCGATCGAGCTCGACGACGAGGGGCGCGTCTTCGCGCTCCTCGAGGAGCATGTCGTGCGCACGAACAGCGTTCGCGGTGCGGACATCCTCGCGCGCTGGGCGGCCGTTCGCACGCGCTTCAAGAAGGTCATTCCCACCGAGTACAAGCGCGTCCTCGAGCAGCAGAAGCTCGCCGCGCGCACCGAGAGCGCGCG
>JBKJMA010000096.1:0-4909 GCA_046596505.1 Sphingomicrobium sp. | reverse complement strand
CCTGGGCGATCGTGTACGAGGCAGAGTCGTCCTTGGTCGATGCGACGTTCAGGCCGGTATTGATGCGGCTCTGAGTGGTCGACATCGCCTTGCCGGTCATCGAAAGGCTCTGGAGGGCAGCCATTGCGCCGACATTGGTGTTGACTGAAAACGACATGATAATTCCCTTCTGGATGATAGGCGCCGCGTTCTGCGGCACCGGACCAGAAACGCTGGCCCCCGGCAGGTCGGAATGAACTCCGGCCTGCCTCACCATCATGGGAAGTTATTTGTCGTCACCGGTCGTAGCGGCTGAAATTATCCCGGTTAACCGCCGTTTACCATTCTCATCAGTGCCATTAGAACGGAAACAACATGTTGAAGATCTGCTGGCCATAGCGCGCCTGCTGCGCTTGCGTGAGCTGGCCGTGCCCGCCGTACGCCACCCGTGCTTCGGCGATCTGGGTGTGTTTGATCGAATTGTCGCGCGCAATGTCCTGCGGCCGGATCATGCCCGTGATGGTCAGCTCGCGAAGCTCGTAATTGACGCGCATTTCCTGGCGCCCGCGGATCATCATGTTGCCGTTCGGAAGCACGTCGGTGACGATAGCGGACAATGTCAGGTTGATCGTTTCCGACCGATGGGTGCTGCCCTGGCCCGATGACTTCGAGGTCGAATCGGCGCCCGGCGAGGCGGTTTGCTTGCCCGGCAGAATCTTGTCGATCAGCTTGTCGATGCCGAGCAGGCTCGCGATACTGGCACTTTCCGACCCCGTCCGGCTGCGATCGCTGGCATTGTCGAACGCGGCCTTGTCGGCGACGTTGATCTTCACCGTCAGAATGTCACCGCGCTGGTGCGCGCGCTGGTCCTGGAACAGGCCGGCGGCCCCGGCGCGGAACAACGACGCGCCCGGCGAGGCCGGTGCGGTGCCCGCAGGTGGGACGATGAGGGGCGCCACGATATCGTCACGCATTCCCGAACTCGCCAGCGACCGCTCGATCGCCGGCGCGGGCACCGCCTCGGGCTTGGAGAAACGCGGTGTCCGGCCAACGCTGGCAAGCTCGCCAGCGACCGAACAGGCGGACAGGGTCGCCGCCATCAGCAGCAACGGAACCAAAGCAAGGCGCATGTCGGCTCTCCGGTTGAAACTGGTGTTAATCGGCGATGCTGACCCGCACGGTCCCGCTGCCCTCGACCAATCCATCGACGGTCCGACTGGTGGCGGCGACGACGACGCGGATATTGTCGCCTTTTCGTCCGTCGGCCAGCGCCCGCCCGGTGGTCGTGATCGTCAACGCGCCGGCGCGCGCGCGCACCGTCACCGGCTCGCCGCGCCGAACCAGCCGCGGCGGCGTGACATCGCCGCCGCGCACCACATGGCCCGCCGACAAACGCCGCGCCGCCTCGAGCCCGACCGCCGCTGTCGCTTCGATCCCTCCAGTGATAGCAACCACATCGGTCGACCCGTCGACGAAATCGCTCGCGCCCAAGATCGCGCCTCGCTCGATGTCATGCGCCAGGACCGGCGGCTGCGTAGCGGCCGTCGCCAGAGCGGTGAACAGTGCGAGCAGGCTCATCGCATCTGGCTCGTTGTCGCGAGCATTTCGTCGGCGGTTTTCACTACCCGGCTGTTCATCTCATAGGCGCGCTGCGCAGTGATCAGTGCGGTAATCTCCGACACCGGATTGACGTTCGACGCCTCAAGAAAACCTTGGCGCAACGAGCCGGTCCCGGGATCGCCAGGTGCGGCCACATTGGGCTGCCCCGAGGCGGAGGTGGCAAGGAACATATTGCCGCCTTGCGCCTCCAGCCCGGCCTCGTTGACGAACGTCGCCAGCTGCAATTGCCCGACGTCCTGCATCTGTGTCTGCCCGTCGAGCTTGACCTGGACCTGGCCGGTGCGACTGATCGTCACGTCGACCGCCTGCGCTGGAACCGTGATCGCCGGTTCGACCGTAAAACCGTCGGCGGTGACCAGTTCGCCCTGGTCCGACAGCTGGAACGACCCGGCGCGGGTGTAGCCGGTTTCGCCAGACGGCAGTTTCACCTGGAAATAGCCATTGCCCTCGATTGCAACGTCGTAACGATTGCTCGTGGTGGTCAGCGCGCCCTGCTCGGCAATGCGATAGACCCCGCCGGTGCGCACGCCTGCGCCGATCTGGATGCCCGACGGAGAGCGCGAATCCGGCCCGCCCGTCGCCGCGCCGGGACGAACCACTTGCTCATACAACAAATCTTGGAACTCGGCGCGCTGGCGCTTGAACGCGGTCGTGTTCATGTTCGCGATATTGTTGGAAATGACGTCGACATTAGTCTGCTGCGCCAGCATTCCGGTGCCGGCAATCGATAGCGATCGCATAAGTTTCTCCTTCGTCGTGACAGGAAATCAATTGCCGAGCCGGCCGAGCCGCCCGATCGCCTGACGGCGCATTTCGGACAGGCTGTCGACCATCTTCTGGCTCGCCTGGTAGGCGCGCAAAATCTCGACCATCTGGGTCGTCTCGGCGATCGGCTGGACATTGGAGGACTCGAGTCCGCCACTCCTCAACACCGTCTCGGTCGCCCCGAGCACCCGCCCGCCGCTACCGTCATAAAGCCCGTCGCCGCGCGGATCGACCGTTGCCTCGTTCTCGAAGCGGGTCACCGCGATCCGGCCCAGCGGTCCCTGCGGTCCTTCGACCGTTCCGTCCGCCGCAATTCGCAGCCGGCCCTGCGTATCGGCCGGGATAACGATCGGCTTGCCACCGTCCCCCTGCACCGGATCGCCGCCCGCCGAGGCCAGCTCGCCACTTTCGAGAATCTTGAGATTGCCCGCCCGCGTATAAGCGGTACCGCCATCGGGCAGCGTCACGCCAAGATAGCCCGCCCCCTCGACCATGATATCGAGCGGATGACCGGTCGCTTGGAACGCCCCTGCGCTGCTGTCGTGAACCGCGCCATAATCGAGCACGAAACTGACCGGCTTGGCGTCCGCGGCAACCTCGCCGTCGCTCCGTTCGACCATGTCGTGGAACACCGGCTGCTCGCGCTTGAAGCCGATCGTCGACACGTTGGCCATGTTGTTCGCGACCACGTCCAGCTTGCGCCTAAGCGCCTGCTCGTGGCTCAACAACACAGTCGATGACAGGTCCATGCGCCGTCCACTCCCTGAAACCTCGAGCGAACTGAAGTTGGTTCGCCCGGGCCGTAAAAACATCGCGCTAGGCAAAGTTTGCCGGCCCATCGCCCTATAATAGGCGGGTGTGGGAGCTTCCGGGCGCGGCGCCGCCATTTCGGTTCGCACCGCCCGACGAAGCAGAAGGGGACAATGTTACCGTGACGACCGCAACACTCGACAGCGACGCCGCAGGCGATGCTTCCGCTGAAGACGAAGCGCCCGCAGACGGCGCCACGACCACGCCCGCCAAATCGAGGCGCAAGCGGCTGCTGCTCATCTGCGCCGCCGCGACCCTGCTCCTGTTCGGCGGTGGCGCCGCCGCCTGGTGGTGGTTTCACCGCGCCCCGGCGATCGAGGCGCCCGAGCCTGCGACCGCCGAGGAACTGGTCGACGTCCCGCCGCTGACCATCAACCTGCGCTCCGCAGATGGCTCGGCCCACTTGCTTCGGGTGCACGTCATGCTCGTTCCCGGCACCGCGACGAAGGAGGCGGTCACCGCCGGGCTGCCGATCATTCTCGACGGGCTCCAGCCATTCCTGCGCGAACTTCGCCCCGAGGATGTCGCCGGCGCCGCCGCGACCTTCCGCGTCAAGGAGGAGATGCTGGTCCGCGCCAACGCCGCGATCGGCCCGGGCGCGGTCCGCGATGTCCTGATCCAGGACCTGGTGCAGCAATGATCGACGCTTTCGCAGAGATCGACCCGCCTGAACCGCCGCCGGGCGCGCCGCAGGAGAAGGCTGCAATCGACCAGTCCGACAGCGACGCCCTGTTCGATGACATCGGCGCGCCGCAACCGGCAACGAGCGGCGTCCGCGCGCTCGTCGAATCGACCGTCGTCAACCAGGAACGCCTGCCGATGCTCGAAGTGGTGTGCGACCGCGTCGTCCGCTCGTTCGCCACCAACATGCGCCATCTCACCACTGACGCGATCGACGTCAGCCTGGAGGAAGTCAGTTCGGGCCGCTTCGGCGAATTGATGAACCGGGTCGCGCCGCCCGCGATGTTCGGCGTTTTCCGGATCGAAGAATGGGACAATTATGGTGTCATCGTCGTCGAGCCTAACTTGATCTATTCGATCGTCGATGCGCTGCTCGGCGGTCGCACGGGCGGCGGCCAGCCGCAGCGCGTCGAGGGCCGCGCCTTCACCACCATTGAAACCGCGCTAGTCTCGCGCATGATGGAGCGCGCGCTGGCCGACCTCGCCGCCGCGTTCGAACCGGTCGCGCCGATCAACATCGCGCTCGAACGGATCGAGATCTCGCCGCGCTTTGCATCGATCGCCGGCCCGAGCAATGTCACCGCCACCTGCGCCTTTCGGGTCGAAATGGAGGGTCGCGGCGGCAAGTTCCTGATCTTCCTGCCCCACACCACGCTCGAACCGGTCAAGGACAAGCTCTTCCAGCGCTTCATGGGCGAAAAGCTCGGCCGCGACACCCTCTGGGAGGCCCATATGGAGCGCGAATTGCGAAAGACCGAAATCCGCCTCGACGCGGTGCTCGCCAGCCGCGAATTTCCGCTCGGGACGGTCCGCGCACTGGCGGTCGGCGACACGCTCCCGCTGGGGGTCGGCGCCGACACGCCGCTTGCGCTTTACCATGGCAAAGTCCGTCTCGGGCTGGCCCAGCTTGGCCAGCGCAACGCCGCGATCGCCGTCCGCCTGCTCAACGATATCGGGACCATCACGCCATGAGTTTCGCAACCATCACGAGCCTCGTCACCGCCATTCTGTGCGTCGCTGTCCTCGTGCAATGCGCGCGGGTGATGCGCAGCCT
>JBKJMA010000065.1:0-2828 GCA_046596505.1 Sphingomicrobium sp. | reverse complement strand
ACTGGGCGATGCGCTGGGTCGCATTGGGCGTCGATTATGAAATGGCCGGCAAGGACCTGATCGATTCGACCATTCAGTCGGGCAAGATCGCGCGCATCCTCGGCGGTCGCCCGCCCGAGGGCTTCAATTACGAGATGTTCCTCGACGAGAAAGGCGAGAAGATCTCCAAGTCGAAGGGCAATGGCCTGACCCTCGACCAGTGGCTCTCCTACGGCAGCGAGGAAAGCCTCGCCTTCTTCGCCTACCGCGAACCGCGCAAGGCCAAGAGCCTGCACATCGGCGTCATCCCCCGCGCGGTCGACGAATATCTCCAGTTCCGCGGCAACTACGCGGGCCAGCCGGTCGAACAGCAAATCGGCAACCCGGTCCACCACGTCCACGGCGGCAAGGTTCCGACCAAGCCGCTCCCGCTGACCTACGGCCTGCTGCTCAACCTCGCCTCGCTCCCCGGCGTCGGCGACAAGGCCACCGCGTGGAAATTCGTCCAGCGCTACGCCCCCGGCACGTCGCCCGACACCGACCCCGAGCTCGACCACCTCATCGGCCTCGCGGTCAACTACGCCCGCGATTACGTCGCCCCGACCCTCACCCGCCGCCCACCCACGGAAATTGAGCGCGCCGCACTGATCGATCTCGACGCCGAGCTCGCGAACCTCGCCCCCGACACAACCGGCGACGACATCCAGAACATCGTCTTCGCCGTCGGCAAGCGCCACGAATTCGAGAGCCTCCGCCACTGGTTCCAGGCGCTCTACGAAACCCTCCTCGGCAGCAGCCAAGGCCCCCGCATGGGCAGCTTCATCGCGCTGTACGGGGTGGACAACAGCCGCCGCCTCATCGCCGAGGCGCTGGCGACCTAACCCTCTCTTCTTGCGAGAGACGGAGGGATCCGCCGCGCAGCAGCGGAAGGGCAAGGGGCGCCGAGCGAACTGCTCGCAAGGTAGAACCGCTCAGCCGCACCATCTCTGCTTACGACCCATTTCCGGTCATTCAATAAGCGATCCTGATTGTGGCCGTTTGGCCCGCGACCCCAAGTCCAAGCGGGCGGGAACAATGGCCTCAATCGGGAGATGCGCGCGGGTCGCCCGCAACCAAGCGGCCGTGCTCGCACCATGCCGCCAGCGACGGGCTGAATTCGGCTTTCACCTTGGCCTTGTAGCGGGCGAGGTCTTCGGGCCGGCAGACGCCCTCCCAGCGACGGTTGGTGCCCTTGTTGATGAAGGTTTTGCCGCCGCCCTTCCAGATGCCACCTGCTCCCGGCATCAGTTGCTCGGCGGCGCCCTTCATCGCCTGGAAGCCCGCCGCCTCGACGATCTCGGGCCAGAGCCCCTCGGCGAGTTCGATACCGAGGAATTCGGCAATCCGCCGCATCTCCCCCTCCAGGTCGGCCTTCAGATCATTGTAGTGGACGAGCAGAACGTCCGGATCGTGTCGCGCGGCCCAGAAGCTGTTCTCCACAACGAAATAGCTTGCACCTGGATCGCCCTGGTCGTCCTCGGGCCCGTCGATCCACCCGGCGAAATGCGCCGCCGGGTCACGCGGCGAGAAGTCGAAGCGGTCGCCGTCGCCGAACTTCGGGTCGGAATTGCTGAGCTCGGTGAAACGCGCGACCGCCCCGGGCGTGTAGTTCGACTTGTGGTCGAAGAAGCTCATGGCCGCGTCGCGTCCGTCTCGGGCGACGTGGATGTACTTGACCCCTTCGTGGCGCGGCAGCGCATCCAGCGGCAGGTGCGACTTGAAGAAGCGGCGGTGCTTCTGGCTCTCGGCCAGTCCGAGCATGGCGCCCGACGGCGGCATCCGGAAGTCAGGCCAGGGAGAGCTGTCCTGCACGGCGAAAGGCGCCGCACTGCCGAACACCAACATGCCCACTATCCGCTGGGTCCATGTGGTACCGCACTTGGGGTAGGTTGAAATAACGATGTCGTCAGACCGCATCGGGAAATCGTTCCAAAACGTGCTGTCGAACACTCGGTTGCGAACGTGACGCGCAGCCGCCCCGGTCAGGCGCGCGGCGCTCACTGTGAAATCCGATCGATGCGGTTTGCCATTAGATGTCCTTCCCCAGAGGCAGGTGCTGGCTCGTCCGGAACGAAGGTAAAACAGCGGGCCGAGTGAGTCCATCGTGATCAACCAGCTGTCTATGTCCGCTCACCACCAAAAGCGGACGATGGCGGATTTTGCTGTCCTACAGCCACCCGATTGTGAGACACATTCCCAGCATGATTCGGTCGCGAAGGCTCTTTCTCAAATGCCGGAAACTAAATTAGACTTAACCTACGTCACCGTGAACATTCGGAACATTCGCATCCCCGGTCGACCTTCCAAGCAAGCGCTGAGGGGCTGACTTTAGTCTGACCTTCCGCGCCGTTAGCCTGGTTTTTTGGCGGAAATCCAACGGTCGATCTTCGCTTCCAAAATGCTCAGCGGCAGCGCCCCCGTCATCAGCACCTGCTCATGGAATTCGCGAATATCGAACTTGCGCCCCAGCTCAGCCTCGGCCTTGCGCCGCAACCGCTGGATGGTCAGTGCGCCGATCTTGTACGCCGTCGCCTGGCTCGGGATCGCGATATAGCGTTCGACCTCGGCAGTGGCGTCGGTCTTGCCCATCCCCGAATGACCCAGCATGTAGGCAATCGCGGCCTCACGCGTCCAACCCATCGAGTGGATGCCGGTGTCGACCACCAGCCGCATCGCCCGCAGCATCTCGTCGTTGAGCGTCCCGAACCGCGCATAGGGATCCTTGTAGAAGCCCATGTCATAGCCAAGGGTTTCGGAATAGAGCGCCCAACCTTCGACATAAGCGGTGTTGCCGCCAAAGCGCATGAACG
>JBKJMA010000196.1:0-2619 GCA_046596505.1 Sphingomicrobium sp. | reverse complement strand
AGCAAGTCGCCGTCGCTCACCGCGCCATCGAACGCGCCGCTGACGGTCCCGGCGACGACGATATCGCCGTTCGGGCCGAGCGCGATCGCCGCGCCTTCGCCCGTCCCTTGTGCCCCGAGTGCCTGGTGCCACACCACTTCCCCGCGGCTGTCGAGCTTGGTCAGGACGAGGTCGTTGCCGCCATCGCTGCGGTTGGCGCCGAGTGCCCCCGCGCTGCTTCCCACGACGTATAGATTGCCCGCTGAATCGCTGACCGACGCGCGCACGTCGAGCCCCGCCGCGACGTCGCGCGACGGCACCGAACCGCCTGGAAGGAGCGGCTTAGGCGCGGGCCGCAGCATCGCCTCGGCGGTGGCCAATGCGTCGATTGCACGGACTTCGCCAAGCTGGCTTCTCGCCATCGCTCCGGCCGGATCGTCGATGCGGATCTGTCGCAGCGCCGCAGCGCCGCCGGTGATACCTGCGCCAATCGCAACCGCCAGGGTCGAGGGGGCATTCATCTGGTTAACCGAAACCCGTTCGATTCCCATTGTCTGCAGCTTCAAGCCCCAACCATCGCTGCCCTTGGTGACGATAAAATTCGTTAGCCAGCGCGGCTGCTCCTGCCCGTTCGCGTCGAGCGCGAGGCTGCCGTCGGGATTGCGCAACGGGATCGCGGCGATGGCGGCGTTGAGTGCCGCCGCGACGCTGTCGAGCGTCGGCGGTTTCAGGGTGCCCGCGAGGTCGACCGTAACCATGTCAGTCCCGCCGGTTTTGTTCAGCCTGATCTCGAACCGCTCCGTGCCGGTGAGGCCTGAAAGCGCCTCGCCGCGTTGCTTTGCGACCGGCTTGCCCGCCACATCCGCCTGTGGCGCTGCGGCCAGCGCGACGCTTTGCGCACGTCGTCCCGGCTTGTCCATCGACAGCGTCAACAGGTCGCCCGGCGCCTCGGCCAGGAACCCCGCGAGGTCGTCCATTCCGCGCGCAAACGCCGGCGAAAGCGCCGCGCGGCCGGCATTGCCGCCCTTGACCGCAGCCTCGGCCAGCGCGCGCAGCCGGTCGATCGCCTTGTAGGCGGTGAACGCCGTCGCGACATCGGCCGGCAAGCCGCTTCGCGCCGGCTCGACGATTGACCGCAGCAGCTTGATCGCAGCCACTTCGGATGACAGCGGTAGCGTGCTCCGGCTTTCTTTCCACGGCGGCGTGACCGGCCTGAGCAGGTATTGCGCCCGGGCGATGCGGACCGCGCGACTCTCGGTCGCCGGCGGCGACCACCGGTCAGCCGGGGTCGTTCCGCCGAGCAGCGAAAGCCCGATCAACCCGCCCGTTGCATCGATTGTCATTTCGCGGCCCTTCACCCCTGCTTCGCGTGCGCCCCTCCTATAATAGAGGATGCGCGACGGCCCGGGGTCACGCGCCCGATATTGTTTAGCAATACTGTGTGGGAAGCGCCGACCGACATGACCACGATGACGACCATCGGCGAGCCCGCCGAGCTCAAGAAATACACCGGTTCGCAGCGCGCCGCCGCGCTGCTCCTCGTCCTTGGCAAGACCCATGGCGCGCCGATCTGGGAAAGCCTGGCGGTCGAGGAGGTCAAGGAATTGTCGTCGGCGATGGCCCAGCTCGGCCGTCTCCCCACGCCGGTCGTCGAACATCTGCTGGTGATGTTCTCGAGCGAGATCGCCGGAATGGCGTCGCTTCACGGCTCGTTCGAAACCACCGAACGGCTGCTCGGCAACATCCTGTCCGACGACAAGGTCAAGGAGATCATGGACGACATCCGCGGTCCGTCGGGCCGGACGATGTGGGACAAATTGTCAAACGTCAGCGAAGGCGTGCTGGCGGCCTATCTCAAGAACGAATATCCCCAGACCGTCGCCCTGATCCTCGGCAAGCTGAAGCCCGACCACGCCGCCCGCGTGCTTAGCGAATTGCCGCGCGAGATGGGGGTCGAAGTGATCGGACGGATGCTCCGCATGGACACCGTCCAGAAGGGAGTCATTACCGAGGTCGAGCAGACGCTGAAGATCGAATTCATGACCAACCTCGCGCGGACCCAGCGCCGCGATCCGCACGAAAGCATGGCCGAACTGTTCAACGCGATGGACCGCTCGACCGAGGAAGCGATGCTCCTGGCGCTGGAGGAAAAATCGCCCGACTCGGCCGAGCGCATTCGCGCGCTGATGTTCACCTTCGAGGACCTCACCGGCCTGCTCCCCGCGGCGATCGCGACCATCGTCAAGCAGGCCGACAAGAAGGTCCTGACGCTTGCGCTCAAGGCCGCCGACGAAGCCGCGCGCAAGATCTTCTTCGGCGGCATGACCGAACGCGCGGCGAGCTTGCTGCGCGAGGATATCAGCAACACCGGGCCGGTCCGCGCGCGCGATTGCGAGGAAGCCCAATCCCAGCTCGTGCTGCTCGCCAAGACGCTGGCCGACAAGGGCGAAATCATGCTCGTCGATCCCAAGAGCGACGACGCGGTGATCCTGTGAGCGCGGCGCTCCAACGCTTCGCTTTCGATCGCATCTTCGCCCCCGGCAGCGCGACCACTCCGGTCGGCCCCGAGGCACTGACTCTCGAAATCGAACGCTTGCGCGCCGAGCTTGCCGACGCCCGCGCCGAGTTCCTGATCGTCGG
>JBKJMA010000097.1:0-3748 GCA_046596505.1 Sphingomicrobium sp. | reverse complement strand
CGCGCACCTTTGAATCCATTTCGCCGATGCCGGACAGGATCAGGACCGGGGTCGAGACTTTGGCCCCGCGCAATTTCTTGGGCACGTCATAGCCGTGCATGTCGGGCAGGTTGAGGTCGAGCAGGATGATGTCGTAATCGTACAGCTTGCCGAGATCGAGGCCCTCTTCGCCAAGATCGGTGGTGTAGACATTAAAGCCTTCTGAACCCAGCATCAGTTCGATGCTCTTGGCGATCGTCGCCTCGTCCTCGATCAGCAAAATCCGCATCGTCCGTCCCCTGTTCAATCCCGTCGCAAGAGCGTCTTAACCAGCAATCGTTGCGCGCTCTTAACATCGTTGAAGCGACCATTAACCATTCAATCTCTGATGGCAAAAGGTTAATAACTCCTAAAAGTCTGGAATCCCGTCGCTTTGTGGCATTGGGGACACAAAGCCGATCTAGTCTCTCGTTTCGCTAACCTTGCCAGCCGCCGCGCCCCGCCGCATGGCGCGCTCATGCTCGAGGACTTCATCCTGTTTATAGACGGCGAAGCGATCGTCCTCGACAAGCCGGCCGGTTTGCCGGTCGACGCGCCGCGCTCCGGGGGCGACAGCATCGAACGGCGGATCGACGAGCTTCGCTGCGGCTACAAGCGGCCGCCGGTCGCGATGCACCGGCTCGATCAGGACACGTCGGGGTGTTTGCTGTTCGCCCGCCACGCGTCGGCCCGCGTCGTGTTCCAGCAGGCGTTCGAGGCGGGGACGGTCGAGAAAACCTATCTCGCGGTGCTCGCCGGAGAGGTCGCCGAGGCAGGCGTGATCGACTTGCCGCTGGGCAAGGTGTCGAGCGCCGAAGCGGGGTGGAAAATGCGCCCCGACCCGGCCGGTAAAAGCGCGATCACTCACTGGCGCCGTTTAGCGATGCGCGACGGCCGCAGCCTGGTCGAGTTCCGCCCCAAGACCGGCCGCACCCACCAGATCAGGGCGCATGCCCGCGAGGGGCTCGGCGCCGGGATCGTCGGCGATTTCGTTTATGGCGTGCCCGGCGGCCCGATGCTGCTTCACGCCGTCCGACTGGTCGTCCCGCGCGGCAAGAAGCCGCCGGTCGACGTCATCGCCCCGCTGCCCGAGGCATTCGCCGAATGGCGCGAAGACGCCGCGCTCGATGAAGCCTGACGACGTCCGCATCCCCGACGACGCGCTGTCGGAGAAATTCCTCGCCGCGACCGGACCCGGCGGGCAGAACGTCAACAAGGTCGCGACCGCGTGCCAATTGCGCTGCAACGTGTTCGCGCTGGGGCTCAGCCCACAGGCTTACGCGCAATTGAAGACGATCGCCGGGAGCAAGCTTACCAGCGGCGGCGAACTGATCATCACCGCGCGGCGTTATCGCACGCAGGAGGGCAACCGCGAGGACGCCCGCGCGCGGCTGGCGAAGATCATCGCCGATGCCCGGATCGTTCAGGCCAAACGCCGCGCCACCCGCCCGAGCCGCGCCGCCAAGGCGAGGCGGGTCGAGACGAAGAAGGGTCGGGGCGAAGTGAAGAAGGGCCGGGGGAAAGTGAGTCTGGACTGATGCACGATTTTACGATCACCGCCGACGACAAGCCGACGCTCTACCGCGACCTCGCGGCGGCGCTCAAGGGACTGGTTGCGGGCGAGCCAGACCCGATCGCCAACATGGCCAACGCCGCCGCGCTGATCTTCGAAAGCGTGCCGGGGCTCAACTGGGCGGGCTTCTATCGCAATGTCGGCGGCGAGCTGGTGCTCGGGCCGTTCCAGGGCCGCCCGGCGTGCATCCGCATCGCGTTCGGCCAGGGCGTGTGCGGCGCGGCGGCGGCAACCCTCAAGGTCCAGCGCGTCGCCGACGTCCACAGCTTCCCCGGCCACATCGCGTGCGACGTGGCCAGCGTCAGCGAACTGGTCGTGCCGATCGTTCGAGACGGCCACCTGATCGCCGTCCTCGACCTCGACAGCCCCGACGCAGCGCGCTTCGACGAGGAGGATGAGGCGGGGTTTGTTGCGATTGCGGTAGTTCTTCAAAAAGCATTATGCATAATAAATTAAAGACTGGATTGATAGATCTGTATTAGCTCCTACAATCGAGAGCGAAGGTCTTCATGTAGGATCTTCGTAAGTTCAATTTGTAATGGGGGCTGTAATGCGGATAGTAATTGGGTTGGCGTCGTTGTGTCTCTCGGCGACGCCTGTTTTCGCGCAGATGAACGTTTTGCCTGTGTCGCAAAATCTTCCTGCCAGTAACGCTGTCCTGCGGGTGGGAACGGAGATCCCGCTGCGGCTTGTGGAAGAATTGACGACCAAAGGGAAAACCCTGCGCGTCGGGAGTCGTTTTCATCTCGAGGTTTCCGAGCCCGTACTCGTGAATGGCGTTGTCGTCGTCCCAGTAGGTAGCCCGGCGGTTGGCGAAATAACTGACGTTCACAATAAGGGTATGTGGGGGAAGTCAGGGAAACTGAATGCTCGCGTCCTCTATATGACCGTTAATGGCCGTCAGATCAGGCTCAGCGGCGCGTTTGATGACAAGGGCGTCGCGGGGGGAATCGGAGCGGTTGCCGTGTCGGCTATCGTATTCTTGCCTGCCGGCTTCTTCATGACCGGCACGAGTGCGAAAGTTCCTGCCGGCACCATCGTCAAGTCGTTCGTTGATGAGGACGTATCGTTGAACATGGCGGTCGCTGCGCAGGCTCCGCTTAATGTTCCAACTCAATCCGCGCCTGTCGGGAGTATCCTCCCCGCCTCGACGACACAGTCGAGCATCAGGAAGTAACATTCTGGCGGCGCTGTCGTGATCGGATTACGACAGCGCCTCCAGCCGATCATCATCCAGACTCCCCGGGATAATCATCACCGGGCACGGCAGTTTCCCCGAATCATGCCCGGTGAAATCCGCCACCAGCGGCCCCGGGTGGCCCACCCCGCACGCGCCCAGGACCAGCGCGGCGATGTCCGTGCGGGTGCCGATGAAAGCGCGGACTTCGGACACTGGTTCGCCTGAGCGGACGACGATGTTGGGGCGGATTCCGGCGGCGTCCATGATCTCGCCGACCGAGGCGGCCACGCTGGCCTCGATCCGCAGGCGCTGTTCTTCCTCGATTGCCGCCTGGACCCCGCCCCATTGGACGAAGTCCTGCGGCTCGACTACCGCGAGCACCTCGACCGCGCCATTGGTCTTGGCGGCGCGGCGCGCGGCGAAGTGAAGCGCGACGCGCGCTTCCGGGCTGTCGTCGATCACCACCAGATAGGTCCGTTTTTCTGCTGCCCCGTTCATCTCGCCACTGCTGCGCTAATCCCGATTCAATGGCAAGCGGCCCTTGACCGCGCACCATCCTTTGGCGTTTGTAACTTCGCACCATATCCAGCCGGGACGCCCCATGCCGATCGAACTTAAAATGCCTGCCCTGTCACCGACGATGGAGGAAGGGACGCTGGCCAAATGGCTGGTCAAGGAAGGCGACACGGTCAAATCGGGCGACCTGCTGGCGGAGATCGAGACCGACAAGGCGACGATGGAGTTCGAAGCGGTCGACGAAGGCACGATCAGCCAGATCCTGGTTGCCGAAGGCTCGGACGGCGTCAAAGTCGGCACCCCGATCGCGCTGATGAGCGGGGAAGGGGAGGCTGCGTCTCCTGCTCCCGCGCCCAAGGCTGATGTGACTCCGAAGACGGTAGAAACGAAGCCGGAGCCCGCACCGCCCACCAAGGGCGGCGGCGAAACGCCTCCCGCTCCGCCTCAACCCGCGCCCGCAC
>JBKJMA010000213.1:0-5504 GCA_046596505.1 Sphingomicrobium sp. | reverse complement strand
TCATCCGCATATTATCGTCGGTATCGCCGAGCATAAAGCCCTGGATTTGACCGCGCGCGAAAAACAGCATGTAAGCTGACAGCCCCAGCCAGGCCGCGACCACCACCCATCGCCAATAGCGATCCAACCAACCCAGCAACTTGTCCAAGCGCGCCCACCCCAGAAAATGCTTCCTTGCTCTAGCCGCTCAAGTCTAGAGAGCAAGACAATGCGAACCCTGGCCACGCTGCTGCCGTCCTCGATCGAGCCCGAACGCCGCGAAATCCTCGCGCAGGCGATCCGCTATGCGATCGCCGGCGGGCTGATCACCGTGCTGGTCGCGGCGAGCTACTGGGCGGTTGCGACGCTGCTCCACGTCGATGCGAACCTCGCACTGGCGCTGGTCTTCCTGTTCTTTTCGGGCGTGAGTTACGTCACCCACGGACGGTTTAGCTTCCAGGGACACGGCGAGGGCGGCCGCCATCACGTCCGCGCCTTGCGGTTCCTGATCATCAACCTGCTTGGGTTTGCCCTCAACCAATTGTTCGTGTGGTTCTTCGTCAAGCACCTTCACGGCCCGACGTGGTGGCCGATCCCGCTGATCGTCGTGCTCACGCCGCTGGTGACCTTCTCGCTTCATCGCAAATGGGTTTACGCGTGAGCCCGGTCGAGCCTGCAGCCATCGAGCTGTCAATCATCGTCCCGGTGAAGGACGAGGAAGAGGCGGTCGGAGCGTTCGTCGAGCGGCTGACCAGGGTCATCGCGGCGATCGACGACCCCGCCGCGCGTTCCTACGAAATCTTGTTCGTCGATGATGGCAGCCATGACCGCACGCTCGCGACGATCGCCGCCGCCAATGCGCTAGACCCCCGCATCCGCGCGGTGTCGCTGTCGCGCAATTTTGGCAAGGAAGCGGCGCTGTCAGCCGGGCTCGACCATGCTCGCGGCGCGGCAGTGGTGCCGATGGACGTCGACCTCCAGGATCCGCCCGAAGTGCTCGGCGACATGCTGCGCGAATGGCGCGCGGGCCACGACATCGTCTATGGGGTGCGCGACAACCGGGAAAGCGACAGCCTGCCTAAGCGGCTCACCGCCGATCTTTACTACCGCGCCCATAACTGGCTCAGCCAGGACAAGATCCCCGAACATGCCGGCGACTTCCGCCTGCTCGATCGCAAGGTGGTCGAGGTCATCCGCCGCCTGCCCGAGCGCAACCGCTTCATGAAGGGGCTGTTCGCGTGGGCCGGGTTCAAGCAGACTTCGGTCAGCTACCACCGCGAGCCGCGCACCGTCGGCACGACCAAGTTCCGCTACTGGAAGCTGTGGACGCTGGCGATCGACGGGATCACGTCGTCGTCGACGGTGCCGCTGCGCGTGTGGAGCTACCTCGGCGGGACGGTCGCGATCTTCGCGCTCGGCTATGCGGTATTCACCGTCGTCCGCACACTGCTCTATGGCATCCAGACGCCGGGTTACGCCTCGCTGCTCGTCGCGATCCTGTTCCTCGGTGGGCTGCAACTGCTGTCGCTCGGCGTGCTCGGGGAGTATGTCGGCCGGATCATGATCGAGACCAAGGGTCGGCCGATCTACGTCGTTCGGGAGAGGATTGGCGAATGAATTCACCCGCCGTGAAACTGGCCCAGGAGGATGTCGCCTTCCAGCGTGGCCTCTACGAAGACGGCAACGCGACGCGCCGGAGCCTCCACCGATATCGCCGCGACTGGGTGCTCGATCAGGTCGCCCGGTTCAGCAAGTCGGGCGACGCGGTGCTCGAGGTCGGGGTCGGCTGTGGCGTGTTCACCGAGGCCCTGTCGCAAACCGGGCGCAAGGTCAGCGCGGTCGACATCAATCCCGCCTTCCTCGAGAATGTGCGCTCGCTCGACGCGGTCGAGACTCACTTGCTTGACGCGACTAATCCGCTCGGGCTTGGTAAGCATGATCTGGCGATCTGCTCCGAGGTGCTCGAGCATGTCCCGCCAGAACGCTCCGAAATGCTGCTGTCCGCGGTTGCCGGTTCGCTCCGGCCAGGCGGCACGTTCATCCTGACCACCCCGCAGCGCTACGCAACGGTCGAGCTGATGGCCGGCCTGTTTCGATTCAAGCCGGTGCTGGCGCTCGCCCGCATGGTCTATGGAAATGCCGAGCCGCTTGGTCATATCAACTTGCTGACCGCGGACGAGCTTGGTGGGCAGATCCGCCGCGCCGGGTTCGACGTGGTCGATACCAGCCGCTTTGGCTTCTACCTTCCGGTGATCGCCGAGTTTGGGGGCAGCGGCGGCGCCGGGCTGCTCAAGTTGCTCGACCGCACCCTGGCCAAGGCACCTTTCGCTCGCGGCCTACTGTGGACCCAGGCGTGGGTGCTGCGCAAACCGGTGGTCAGCCCGCCGGCCTGATTCGGTAAAGCATTGAATCCTTATCGCGGTAAAGCAATTGCCAGCCTGCGACGAGCGCCGGGTCGAACGGCGGCATGTCGACCATCCACGCATAGTCGAACTCGTCGCGCGGGAAGGTCGCCAGCGCGCGACTGAGCGGCCAATGCTCGCGCGTGGCGCACCTCGCCGGCAACACAAGCTGCGACGGATCGCCACCGAACCAGCCGAGCCGCGCCTGGTTGCGAACGACCAGGATCTGCGCGCCGGGAATGCGCCACTCGCTGTTGACCAGCGCGTCCTTGCGCACGATCGTCATCGCCCCGAGTTGGCTCTTGCGCGGCAGCGGCCAATCCTCGCCGCACTTCCACGCGACAAGGTACAGCACGCGAGAACCGGCCGGGAGATAATTTAGGGCGACCAGCTCGCGCTGTGTGTCGTCCGAGGCACGAGCCAGGCTGAGGGTATTGCCGGCCAGGCGCATGACGAAGAATGCGAGGCCCAGCAGCGCGAGGACGCGCGCGGTGGGAATGTGGGTCGCCTCTTTAAAGCGGATTGCGAGGAGCGGGACCGCGATCATGAAAGGCACCAGCCGCATGTCCGCGAAAGCCGACCCGAACACGATCCGCGGCATCAGCACGAAGATCGCGGCAAGGACCAGGGTCGAGAAGGCAAGGTTGCGCGAAAAGCCGAGGCGGCGGCTAAAGATAGCGAAACCGAGGACACAGGCGGTGAAGAGGACCGACAGGCGGTCATACAGGAACCAGCGGTCGCGCAGCGCGGTTTCGAGCCACAACTGCTTGGCGGTCCAGTCGAACCAGTCGGCGGTATGCCCGCTGCCCTGCGCCTCGTGCCGCCAGACGAGCAGGAGCAGTGCCGGTCCGGCAAGGCAAGCGGCGTGGAGGGCGGCCTTGAGGCCCGCCCGCCACCAGCTTCGGCCAGCATCGTGCTGACGCACTGCTTCGGCCGAAAACGCCATGACTCCAAGCGCGCCCCAGCCAAAAGTATGGGCGATGAACACCACGAACGAGATCGGCACGAACAGTGCGGCGCGCAGCCTCGTCTTGCCGAGCCGCGCGAGCCGCAGCCACAGCCCGAACCCGAGGAAGGCGAAGGCCATCGACAAGGCGAAGTTGACGAAGCCGAACAGAAACGGGTGGCCAAAGGCGAACGGCAGGGCGAACAGGGCGGTCGGCGGGATGCGGTTGTGCACCTCGCGCGCGACCCACAGGAATCCCGCCACCGTCAGCGGCGGGATGCACAGCACGATCAGCTTGGTGGCGAATTCGAGTCCGAACAGCTTGGACAAGGGGATGACGAGCAGGTCGACGCCCAGATTCCCGACCAGCGCCCAGTGATATTCATAAAAGCGCCGAAGATTGGCCGAGTGATCAAGGTCCATCTGGACGTGGAAACGCCCCATGTGGCCCGGAAGGTCGACCAGCGGCGGGATTGGCGGATAAAGCAACGGCACGAACGCGAGCAGCACCATCGCCACCACAAACCAGCGGGTCTCCCACCACGGGCGGGTTGCGGTGCAGGACGGCGGGGCGGCGGCGGTGATCAACTCAGATCGAGCCGTCCGAGGAGGCCCGCAGGCGGGATCATCGGTCCCGCCGTCCCAGCAAACGAAGCCGAAGCGCATTGAGCTTGATAAAGCCCTCGGCATCGCGCTGGTCATAGGCGCCGGCGTCGTCTTCGAACGTCACGACCTTCTCGGAATAAAGGCTCATGGCAGAGCGACGACCCGTGATGTGCGTACCGCCCTTGTAGAGCTTCATCCGCACCTCCCCCTCAACCTTGGCCTGGCTGTGGTCGATCGCCGCCTGGAGCATTTCGCGCTCGGGGCTGAACCAGAAGCCGTTGTAAAGAAGCTCCGCATAGCGCGGCATCAGCTCGTCCTTGAGGTGCGCCGCGCCGCGGTCGAGGGTCAGCTGCTCGATCGCGCGGTGCGCGGCGTGGAGGATCGTCCCGCCCGGCGTCTCGTACATGCCGCGGCTCTTCATCCCGACGAAGCGGTTCTCGACGAGGTCGAGCCGGCCGATGCCGTGGCGCTTGCCGAGCTCGTTGAGTCTGGCCAGCAGGTTCGCCGGCGACAGTGCTTCGCCATTCACGGCCACCGCGTCGCCGCGCTTGAATTCGACGGTGATCTCTTCGGGCGTATCGGGCGCCGAGACGAGGTCGTCGGTCCGCGAATAGACGTAATCGGGCACCTCGACCCACGGATCTTCGAGCACCTTGCCCTCTGACGAGGTGTGCAGCATGTTTGCATCGGTCGAAAACGGGCTCTCGCCGCGCTTGTCGGTCGGCACCGGAATCTGGTTTTTCTCGGCGAACTCGATCAGCGCGGTGCGCGACGTCAAATCCCATTCACGCCACGGGGCGATAACCCTGATATCGGGCGCTAGCGCATAATAGCCGAGCTCGAAGCGGACCTGGTCGTTGCCCTTGCCGGTCGCGCCGTGGCTCACCGCGTCGGCGTCGACCTCTCGCGCAATCTCGATCTGGCGCTTGGCGATCAAAGGCCGCGCGATCGAGGTGCCGAGCAGGTACAGCCCTTCGTATAGCGCATTGGCGCGCATCATCGGGAAGACATAGTCGCCGACGAACTCCTCCTTGAGGTCGTCGACGAAGATATGTTCGGGCTTGACCCCCATAAGCTCGGCCTTGGCGCGCGCCGGCTCGAGCTCCTCGCCCTGGCCGAGGTCGGCGGTGAAGGTCACCACTTCGCACTGATAGGTGATCTGCAGCCACTTCAGGATGACGCTGGTGTCGAGCCCGCCCGAAAAGGCGAGCACCACGCGGCGCAGGCGGTCGGCCATCGAAGCGATTTCCCTGTTCAGTGCAACGCGCGGCCCCTGCCACCGAGCGCTCCGCCATTCAAGCGCGATACAGGCTGGCGCGATTACAGGCGCGCAATCTGACTTGAGGAACCGTCATCATGAAGAAGCTGTTGCTGGCCGCCGTCGCGGTCGTCGCCACCCCGTTGATCGCCCAGGCCATGCCGATGCCGGCCCCGGCGCCGATCGCCAGTGCTGCCGGCGCGATGCATCCTGAAATGCGCAGTTGGGTCCAGGCCCGCACCGACGTCGTGGCGCGCACCCAGCGTGGCTTCGCCATGCTCGACGTCAATCGTGACGGAGTCCTCGACCAGAC
>JBKJMA010000161.1:0-7927 GCA_046596505.1 Sphingomicrobium sp. | reverse complement strand
GCCCGGACAAGTGGCGATCCCGTTCGTCGATTTTGCCGCGGTAGCCGAGGCGGTGGCGTCGGGCGCGGCCGAGCTTGGCGTTCTGCCGATGCGGAACAGTCGGGCGGGGGAGGTGCCGGGGATTGCGGCCCTGCTGGCCGATCATCGGCTGGCGGTAATCGACGAGCGGGTGATGCCCGTGCGCGTGCATTTGCTTGCGCTTCCGGGCGTAGCGCTGGATGAGGTCACGGTGATCGCATCGCACCCCGTCGCGCTGGCGCAATGCGCCGAGCATCTTGCCGTGCTCGGTGTCGCAACCGAGGAGGCGAGCAATACGGCCGTGGCGGCGGCGGCGCTCGACCGGCGCGACCGCGCCGTGCTGGCGTCCGAAGCGGCGGCGACGGCTTACGGGCTGGCGGTATTGAAGCGCGACATGCACGACGATCCCGACAATGCGACCCGCTTTGCGCTGTTTCGGAAAGCGGGCGCATGAGCGTCAACAGCTTCGGGCGAATGTTCCGCTTCTCGACATGGGGCGAAAGTCACGGGCCGGCGATCGGCGCGGTGGTTGATGGCTGCCCACCGGGGATCGCGCTGTCGGAGAGCGACATCCAGCCGTGGCTCGACCAAAGACGGCCGGGTACGTCGCGCTTTACGACGCAGCGGCAGGAGCCCGACCAGGTACGCATCCTGTCGGGGGTGTTCGAGGGGCGGACGACGGGGACGCCGATCTCGCTGATGATCGACAATGTCGATCAGCGGTCCAAGGACTACAGCGCGATCGCCGGGGCCTATCGGCCGGGCCACGCCGACTATGCGTATGATGCGAAATACGGCCACCGCGACTGGCGCGGCGGGGGGCGGAGCAGCGCGCGCGAGACCGCGTCGCGGGTCGCGGCGGGAGCGGTGGCGCGGCTGGTCGTGCCCGAGGTTTCGATTCGCGCTTATCTGGTCGAGCTTGGCGGCGACGCGATCGACCGTGCCGCGTTCGATGCCGAGGCGATCGGGGCGAACCCGTTCTTCTGTCCGGATGCCGAGGCCGCCACGCGATGGGAAGCGATGGTGGATAATGCGCGCAAGGCCGGGTCGTCACTGGGCGCGGTGATCGAGTGTGTCGCGAGCGGGGTGCCGGCAGGCTGGGGGGCGCCCCTCTACGCCAAGCTCGACGCCGAACTGGCGTCGGCCTGCATGTCGATCAACGCGGTCAAGGGGGTCGAGATCGGCGACGGGTTTGCCGCCGCCCGGCTGCGCGGTGAGGAAAATGCCGATGCAATGCGCGCCGGATTTGGCGGGCCGCAGTTCTTGGCGAATCATGCGGGAGGGGTCGCGGGGGGTATATCCACAGGGCAGGACGTGGTGGTGCGGGTCGCGTTCAAGCCGACCTCGTCGATCATGACCCTGGTGCAGACGATTGACCAGAGCGGCGCCGAGACCGAGATCGTGACCAAGGGCCGCCACGACCCGTGCGTCGCGATCCGCGGCGCGCCGGTGGTCGAGGCGATGATGGCGCTGGTGCTGGCCGACCAGAAATTGCTGCATCGCGCGCAGTGCGGGGGTTGAGGGCATGACCGTCATCCCGGTCGCGCTTGGCACCCGCGCCTATGACGTGGTGATCGAGGACGGGCTGATCGACCGCGCGGGAAAGCGGCTATTCTCGTTCGCGCGCGACGGGCGGCTGATCGTCGTCACCGACGAGCATGTGTGGGCGGCGCTCGGCGAGCGGTTCGTGACCGGGCTGGGCGGGCTCGACGCGGTGCCGATCATCATGCCGCCGGGCGAGGCCAGCAAAAGCTGGAGCGGGCTTGCGACCCTGGTCGACCGGCTGCTCGCGCTTGGGATCGAGCGGAGCGATCATCTCATCGCCTTGGGCGGCGGGGTGATCGGCGACTTGGCCGGGTTCGCCGCGTCGATCGTCAATCGCGGGTGCGGCTATGTCCAGGTGCCGACCTCGCTGCTTGCGCAGGTCGACAGTTCGGTCGGCGGCAAGACCGCGATCAATGTTCCCGCCGGCAAGAATCTGGTGGGCGCGTTCCACCAGCCCGAACTGGTGCTGATCGACCCCGCCTGCACCGCGACGCTCGACCCGCGGCATGTCCGCGCGGGTTATGCCGAGATCGCCAAATATGCGCTGATCGAGGATGCCGGGTTCTTCGCGTGGCTCGAGGACAATGGCGCGGCGGTGATCGCCGGCGAGCCCGAAGCGCGGCGCTACGCCATCGCTACCGCGGTCGCGGGCAAGGCGAAGGTCGTCGCCGCCGACGAGCGCGAGACCAAGGGGCGGCGGGCGCTGCTCAACCTGGGCCATACGTTCGGCCATGCGCTCGAAGCCGCGACAGGGTTTTCGGATCGGCTGTTCCACGGCGAGGCGGTCGCCGCCGGGACCGCGCTGGCGTTCCAATTCTCGGCTGCGCGCGGGGTGTGCAGCAAGGAAGACGCGGCCCGGGTGCGCGCGCATTTCGCCGAAGTTGGCCTGCCGACGAGCCTTGCCGAAGCGGGCGTCACGGCGTCGGGCGCGGCGCTGGTCAAGGCGATGATGACCGACAAGAAGAAGGAGGGCGGGCGGTTGCCGTTCATCCTTGCGCGCGGGATCGGACAGGCGTTCGTCGACAGGAGTGTCGAGCTGGACGAGGTCCGCGACTTCCTCAACGAAGCGCGCTGACGCTTGACGGGATCCCGTGAGCCACTCTATGGAGCTCGCATGACAGCCGCGCTTTTCCTCGGAAACACCCGCATCGCGTTCGCGAAACCCAGCGGAGCCGCGCGCAAGTCGGCCACCTATTATTACGCCACCCCGGCGGGACACGACTGACGCGCGCGTAACAGCCGCTGAATTCGACACCCCGCCAGGCTCACCCCGGCGGGGTTTTTTATTGCTTTCGAACGACATGAGAGAGGCTCCGATGACCGATCAAGTTATTCACGAGAAACATGGCGCGCTGGCCTCGCCGACCCCGCCGCCGGGCGCCGCCGCCGACTGGACCGTGCCGCAGCATTGGGACCGGCTGACGGCCGAGGACCATATGGTTTGGGATACATTGTTCGACCGGCAGCGGAAGCTGCTCCACGGTCGCGCGGCCGCGTCGTTCGAGGAAGGGCTCGACGTGCTGAGCCTCAGCCACCCGGGGGTGCCCGACCTCGAGGAACTCAACGAGCGACTCCACAAGCGCAGCAACTGGACGGTCGTATCGGTGCCCGGCGTCGTCCCCGACGACATCTTCTTCAAACATTTGTCCGAACGCCGCTTCCCCGCCGGTAACTTCATCCGCAAGCCAGACCAGCTCGATTACCTCGAGGAGCCCGACGTGTTCCACGATGTGTTCGGCCATGTCCCGATGCTCGCCCAACCCGAAATCGCCGACTTCATGCAGGCGCTCGGTCATGTCGGGCTCGAGTCGCTCGATCATGGCGCGCTCGACCGGCTCGCGCGGCTGTACTGGTACACCGTCGAGTTCGGCCTGACGCGCGAGGATGGCGACCTCAAAATCTACGGCGCGGGCATCCTGTCGAGCTTCGGCGAGGCGCATTACAGCCTTGAAAGCGACGTGCCCAAACGCTTTGGCTTCGATCTGAAACGGGTGCTCCGCACGCGCTACCGGACCGACGCGTTTCAGCAGAATTACTTCGTCATCGACCGCTTTCAGGACATTCTTGACCTGGTGACGCGCGGCGACCTGCCGGATATTTACGCCGAACTCGACCAATTGCCCGACATCGACCCGGGCATGGTCGACCCCGCCGATCGCCTCCTCGCCGCCTGATACTCTGCGCATGCGAGGGCGATCGGCGCCGATTGAAAGACTATATTTCCATGGATCATTTCACCCTGCGCGACGGCGTCCTTTATTGCGAGGACGTCCCGCTGCCCGCAATCGCGGCGGCGGTCGGCACGCCCGTCTATGTCTATTCCTCGGCGACGATGGTTCGCCATGCGCACGTATTTTCACAGGCATTGACCAGCACCGGCGACCCGCTGATCGCGTTTGCGGTCAAGGCCAATCCCAATGGCGCGGTGCTGGCGACTTTGGCGCGCGAGGGGCTTGGCGCGGACGTTGTGTCGATCGGTGAGTATCGCCGCGCGATCGCCGCGGGTATCCCGCCCGAGCGGATCGTCTTTTCGGGGGTGGGCAAGACCGCCGACGAGATGGCGACCGCGCTGACCGGCGGGCTGCTCCAGTTCAACCTAGAATCGGTGGTCGAGGCGGAGATGATGTCCGGGGTCGCGACCGATCTCGGGCTGACCGCGCCGGTCGCGTTCCGCGTCAATCCCGATGTCGATGCGCGAACCCACAAGAAGATTTCGACCGGCGGCGCGTTGAGCAAGTTCGGGGTGCCGATCAGCGATGCGCGCGAGGCCTATGCGGCGGCGCGCGCACTCCCCAACCTCGCGGTGCAGGGGGTGGCGGTCCACATCGGCAGCCAACTGACCGACCTCGCCCCCCTCGACGCGGCGTTCGAGAAGGTCGGCGCGCTTATCCACGAGCTGCGCGAGGACGGTCATGTCATCCGCTTCGCCGACCTGGGTGGTGGGTTGGGCGTGCCCTACGACCGCGACGTGCCGCTTCCGCCGGGCCCCGATGAATATGGCGCGATGGTCGCGCGGATCACCGCCGACTGGAAAGTGCGGCTGTTGTTCGAGCCGGGGCGGCTGATCGTCGCCAATGCCGGGGTGCTGTTGTCCGAAGTGATCCGGATCAAGCCGGGGGTCGGCGATGATTTCGTGGTGGTCGACGCGGCGATGAACGACCTGATGCGGCCAAGCCTGTATGACGCCTATCACGCGATCGACCCGGTCACGCCGCATGGGGGCAAGATGAAGGCCAATGTCGTCGGCCCGGTGTGCGAAAGCGGCGACACGTTCGCAACCGGGCGGCGGATGGGCGCGGTCGAGGCGGGCGACCTGGTCGTGTTCCGAACCGCCGGAGCTTATGCGGCGACGATGGCGAGCACTTACAACAGCCGGCCGCTGACGCCAGAGGTGATGGTGTCGGGGGACAAGTTTTCAGTGATCCGCGAGCGGCAGGATATCCAGGAGTTGATCGAGGCCGACAAGCTGCCCGAGTGGCTGCGCTAGATCACCCAGTCGTCCGAGGGGTCGGCGCCGGGGGCGTCAGCGTCGATCCATTTGCCGGGGTGGGCGTCGGCTTCGCCGCCCGCGACATCGACGACGACGTTGACCCCGGCGCGGGCCAGCAGGCGAGCAACTGAGCGGGCGCGGCGCACGGTTTCGGTCACACTCTCGCCAGCAAGGTCTTCGTTGAGGTCGCGCAGGGCGGCGCCGTCGAGCACGAACACCGGGTGCCCGCTGACCTGAAGTTGTTGCTTCAACCGATCGATCAGCGTGCCGCGCCGCGCCGGTGAGGCGCCGCCGATCCAGACGATCCGGCTCGCCTCGTCATCCTCCGCAGCCCGTGTCCGCGTGCTCGCCCGTACCGCGCGGATCATGCCGGCGCCGACGGTCGCGTGGCTGACCTTGTCGATCAGGATGAACGCGCCGAGCTGGCGATTATCGTCGTAGGCGAGCGCGGGGATCGCGCGATCGAGTTCGACCCGGCATTCGCCGATATCGTTGAGCCCGAGCGATTCGGCCGCGCTGCGGACCAGCGTGTCGACGTCGATCTTCTGCTCGATTGCGTCGACCGAGGCCGACAGCATCTGCGTGCCGATCTTCATCAGGTAGGAGCGGCGCGGGACCAGCCGTTCCTCGGCCATCCACACCAGGGTGGCGTCGAGCCCGCTGGCGAGCGCGACCGGCGCGTCGGCGGCGCCGAGCAAGTCGCCACGCGCAATGTCGAGCTCGTCGGCCAAGGTCAGGGTCACCGATTGCCCGGCGGTGGCGACGTCGAGGTCGCCGGTGAATGTGACGATTCGCTCGACCCTCGAGGATTGGCCGGAGCGCGAGACGCTGATGTCATCGCCGGGCCGAATGACGCCACTTGCGATCTGGCCAGCATAACCGCGGAAGGCGGCGTTGGGGCGGTTGACCCATTGTACCGCCATGCGGAACGGCGCGTTGTCGGCGCCGGTCTTGCCATTGGCCTTGGCGGCGACCGGGACGGTCTCGAGATGCTCGATCAGCGAGGGGCCGTCGTACCACGGCATTGACGCGCTGCGGCTTGCGACATTGTCGCCCGACAGCCCGACCACGGGGATGGCGACGAATTCGCCAATTCCGGCCTGGTCAGCGAAGGCGCGATAGTCGGCGACGATCTCGTCGAACCGCGCCTGGCTGAAGCCGACGAGGTCCATCTTGTTGACCGCCAGCACGAGGTTCTTGATGCCGAGCAGGTCGACGAGGAAGCTGTGGCGGCGGGTCTGCGTCAGCACTCCCTTGCGCGCGTCGATCAGCAGGACGGCGAGTTCGGCGGTCGAGGCGCCGGTAACCATGTTGCGGGTAAATTGCTCGTGGCCCGGGGTGTCGGCGACGATGAACTTGCGTTTGGGGGTCGAGAAGAAGCGGTACGCGACGTCGATCGTGATCCCTTGCTCGCGCTCGGCGGCAAGACCGTCGACCAGCAACGCCATGTCGAGCGCCGGCCCTTGCGTTCCCGACTTGCCACTGTCGACTTCGAGCGTGGCGAGCTGGTCCTCGAACAGTGCGTGGGTGTCGTAGAGTAGCCGGCCGATGAGCGTCGACTTGCCGTCGTCAACCGACCCGCAGGTAAGGAAGCGGAGCAGCGACTTGCGGGAGTTGAGCGCGAGATAGGCGTCGAGCTCGGCGCGGGCTTCGGCCGCCCGGTCGATCGACTGGAAGGCGGAGGCCATGCTAGAAATAGCCTTCCTGTTTCTTGATCTCCATGCCGGCGCCGCCCTCGCGGTCGATTACCCGGCCCTGCCGTTCCGACGTGGTCGCGACGAGCATTTCGGCGATAATCTCAGGCAGGGTCGCGGCCTCGCTCTCAACCGCGCCGGTCAAGGGGTAGCAGCCAAGCGTGCGGAAACGGATCGAGCGGTCGACCGGGACTTCGCCGGGCTCGAGGGGGAAGCGGTCGTCGTCGACCATCAGCAGCGTGCCGTCGCGGATGACGGTCGGGCGTTTGGCGGCGAGGTAGAGCGGGACGATCGGGATGTCCTCGGCATCAATATATTGCCAGATGTCGAGCTCGGTCCAGTTCGACAGCGGGAAGACGCGGATGCTCTCGCCGGGCGATTTTCGCGTATTGTAGAGGTTCCACAGTTCGGGCCGCTGATTGCGCGGGTCCCAGCGGTGCTGCGCCGAGCGGAACGAGAAGATGCGCTCCTTGGCGCGGACCTTCTCCTCGTCGCGGCGGGCGCCGCCGAACGCCGCGTCGAAGCGATACTGGTCGAGGGCCTGCTTCAATCCTTGCGTTTTCCACATGTCGGTGTGGTGACTGCCGTGGTCGAACGGATTAATCCCCTGCGCCAGCGCCTCGGGGTTGCGGTGGACGATTAACTCCATCCCGCTCATCGCGGCGACCTTGTCGCGCAGCTCGTACATCGCCTTGAATTTCCAGGTCGTGTCGACGTGGAGCAACGGGAACGGCGGGGGCGCGGGGAAGAATGCCTTACGCGCGAGGTGGAGCATCACCGCCGAGTCCTTGCCGACCGAGTAAAGCATCACCGGGCGATCGGTCTCGGCGACCACTTCGCGCATGATGTGGATCGCTTCGGCCTCGAGTTGGTCGAGGTGGGTAAGGGCGGGGGCAGGCGCGAGCGCGGTCACGCGGCGCTCCTTGCGCGCGCTTCGGCGGCGAGCACCGGAACATGGTCGCGGACGACCTTGCCGATGATGACGAGCACGGGCGCGCCGTCGGGGAGGCTGATCGCGAGGTCGGGGAGGTCGGCGATCGTGCCCGCAACCTCAGCCTGTTCCGGGCGGGTGGCCGAGGCGATGGCAAGCGCTGGGGTCTGCGCGTCGAGCCCTGCCGCGACGGCCTGTTCGACGAACGCGGCGAGAGTCTTGCGCGGCATGTAGAGGACGGTGGTCGCG
>JBKJMA010000143.1:0-6170 GCA_046596505.1 Sphingomicrobium sp. | reverse complement strand
GTCCGACATCGACACGCCGCGCAGGGCGAAGATCGGAGTATTGTCGCCGACGGTCGAGGTCAGCTGGAGGTTTGGTATCTTGGTGACGAGTTCATCGACCTGGGTGACACGGCTCTTCGACAGCGCATCGCCGGTGATCGCCGAGACCGAGATCGGGACCGACTGGAGGTTCTCGGACCGCTTGGCCGCCGTGACGATGATCTCGTTGGGGTCGGCGGCGGGATTGGTCGGGGCAGGCGTTTGAGCGGCCGCGATGCTGGCCAGCGCGATCAGTGGCAAGGCCACGGTGGCGCGGAGCGGGATGATCAGAGTCCGGTAGTTTGTCACGTGCATTCCCCCTGTTCGCCCGGCGTTTTTCAGCGTTTTTCCCCGGGCAATCGGGCCACAAGATCGGCCCTCGTCTTCGAAGCGTCGGCGCGCAGTGGCGCCTTGCGGAGGCGACCGATCTCGGCCGCGTCATAAGGCTTGAAATTGGCGGGGACGTGCGCGCGGTCGAACCGGTACAGCGTCCAGTTGAGCAGGTCGGCGAGGCGCTTGTCGTCGAGGTCGGTGGTCGCGACGCCGGGCACGCGGCCGAGGTAATCGCGGCCACCCGGTGCGGCGAGGAAGCGCGCGACCTGACCGGTCAGCGGCGGGTTGGAGGCGGCGTCACCACTGCCGTCGGGGCGATGGCAGCCCTGGCATTTGAGGATATAGTCGTTGTGCGCCTGGGCCGGGCTCACGACGCCGCGCATCGGCGCGAGCGAACCCTCCCCGCCGGTCGCCGCGATCGCGAACAGCGCGCCGCTGGCGATCATCAAGGCGAGCGATGGATTCATTTGCCTCCGGCGAGGGGGTGGAGCGCGGCGACGGCGGACGAGTTGAGCGTGGTCCCGCTGGCGCGGATCCTGGTGACCTCGGCCGGGGTAAATGGCTTATAAGTCTTGCCGGCCTTGGCGAAGCCGGTGGCGATGAAGTTGAGGACGTTGGCGACGCCAGCATCGTCGAGTTGCTGTGGCGGCATCGCTCCTCGGTAGGTCTTGGCGTCGACCGTCAGCGTGCCCGACACGCCGTGGATGACGACCAGCGCGAGGTAACGGCGCCCGGCGGGGTTTGCCAACAGCCGCTTGAAGTCGCCGTCGAATGCCGGGAAGGCGCCGGGTACGCCGGTGCCGGTCGGCAAATGGCAGGCGGCGCAGCGAGCGTAGATCGTCTTGCCGTCGGGCGACGCCAGAGCCGGGGCGGTGAACGAGGCAAGCATGAAAGCGACGAGCGGAACGGCGCGCATCAACGTGGTTCCATCGCGACGCCGAGCAGGACGGCGGTCGAGCAATTATAGACCTGGCTGGCGGTGCCGAGGCACCAGTTGGTGTCGTTGTTCGATTGCGGGCGGACCGGCGGGCGGTCGCCCTCGTTGCGGTTGCACAGGCACTGGCCGCACGAGCTTTTGCCGCAACAATCATTGTAGCTGATGATGTAGGCGCGCTTGTCCGCGGGGTTGGTGCAGGTCCCGATCCAGGTGATCGGCGACATTTCTGTGCCGGGTGGGCAGGTGCTGACGCCACCGCCGCAGCAGGTACAAAGGAAGCCGTCGATTGCACAATAGCGCCAGTAATCGCATTGGGTCTGGTCGCCTGGGTCCTGCGGGTTGCCTGTACTCAAAGGGGGGCGTCCCGCCGGGTTGCCGCCGGCGTGAGCGCTTTGGGCATTGGCGCGCGATACCGGCAGGACCGGGATGACCGCCGCCCCGGTGATCGCCCCGCCGACCCAGGCGAGCAGGCTGCGGCGCGAGGTAGCGCGCGCGACTCCGCGCGACAGGCGTTCGGCGACGCGATCGAAATCAGCCATTGGTCACTTCCTTCGATCGCGCGGCGAGATAGCCCTGGATCGAGGCGACGCCGCGTTCCTTGGCTTCGAACAGGCTTTCCAGATGCTCGCGGCTGTTGACGAGGCCGAGGCTGGCGACGCGGCCGGCCTCGTCGATCAGCACCGCGTAAGGCAGCTTCGACACGCCGAACGCGCGGCCGAGGTCTTCCGACAGGACGAACGGAATTCCGGCAAGTTGCCGGGCGAGGATCATTCGCCGCTGCGCCGGCTCGTCGCCGTCGCTCGCCAGGACAACGTCGAGCCAATCGCGCTCGGCGCGCGCGGCGGACTTGAACACCGGCAGGAGCGACTTGCACACCGGGCAATCGGGCGAGACGAAGAAGATCAGCTGGCTGCGCGCGGCGCGCTGGCCGCCGATTGCGATTGTTTCGCCGCTGAGCGTCGGGAGCTCCATTACCGGGGCCGCGTCGCCGGTGGTCAGCTTCTGATGAAGCGTCAACGCGCCGGCGGGAGCGATCCGTTCGTGGAGGATGCCGACCTGGCGGGCGAGTGCGGCGACCAGCGTGCCGAGCACCAGCACGGCGATCCACAACAGGATTTGCGAAGCAAGCATCAGCCTTCACTCCAGGCGGGGCGGGGAATCGCGATCAGCTCGTCGGCGGCGAAGTAGAGTGCGAGCAGGGCTGCGGCGGCGAATGGGGTGAGAAAAGTAGCGGGCGTGGCCGGCACAAACGCGACCAGTACGGCGAACGCGGCGAGCAACGCGGCGCGGGCCGGGTGAAGCGCGGTGATCGGCCTTTCACTGCGTTTCAGCGAGCAGCCGCAATCGAGCCGGCTGCCGATCCGCCTTGCGAGGAGCAGCGCGTAGCCGGACCACAGGACCGCCGCGAGGAGAGCGCCGATCGGGCGGGTGTCGGGAAACAGTAGCGCCAGCGCGGCGGCGAGTTCGATTGCGGCGGCGGCGTTGCTGATGACCGGGCCGAGCGACTGCGGCACGCCAGCAAGGCGGGCGGAGGCTTCGCCGAGCCGGTCGCGTGCGACGATCTTGTGAACCGCGGACACGGCGAGGAGCAAGGCGAGGAATAACGCGAGCTCGGCCATCGTCACATCGCCGTCAGGGTGATCGGATTGAGCGCGACCCGATTACCGAGCGAGTGGACGAAGGCGCCGCTGGTCGCGTCATACACGTCGATCGCGGCGTCTCCGCGCGCGACGACGAGGTGCGCCCGGTCCTCGCGGGTCACTTCGATCGAGGTGCCGCCGCCGTCCCTGAGCGGGATCGCGGCGACGCGGGTCTTGCTTGCCGGATCGAACACCCAGACCTGCGTGCCGCCGTCCTTATGGCTGCCCTCCTTGCCCGCTGGACTCATCAGCACATAGAGCCGGCCGGCGGCGTCGCTGGTGATCACCTGCCACCCGCTCGGGCGCCATTCGGGTGCGGCGCCGGGCGCGGTGCCGACGGAGAAATCGCTATCCAACGGCCTGACCGACGCGCCCGAGAAATCGAACCCGCGCAGCATCCCGCCGAACGTCACGAACCAGCCGGTGCGGCCGACCATCGTCGGCATCGCGAACATCGCTTGGCGGTCGATGTCGTGGATCGGCTTGGTCGTGGTCGTCGCGGCGACTTTGCCCGCCGCATTGAGGGCGATGCTGGTCATCGTCCCATCGGCGCAGAAGGTGGTGAAGCCGCGCGGGCCGGTGGGATAGACCATCGAACATCCCGGCAGGTCGATCGTGCCCAGCAGCTTGCGGCCGACGAGATCGACCACGGTCACCGAATGGGCCGGGGTGAAATTGGTGACCAGCGCCCACTTCTCACCGTTGGTGAACTGGAAGGTGTTCTTGTACGTAACTATCTGCTGGCGCTTTCCGCCGGGCAGGACGATCTCGCCCTTCGACTTCAACGTGGCCTTGTCCCAGATAGTGATCGCATCGGTCCGCGCGCCTTCCGACAGGCGGGCGTAAAAGCTTTCGGCGGTGTAGATTTCGGGCCGGCTCGTCGCGATCAGGGTCTCGGCGAATTGCGAGGCGCGGAACATGCCCTTGAACGGCTGCGACGGCGAGGTGACGTCGACCACCACGCCGCGGCCATCGATGATCGAATTGAAGTTGAAGTCGCCGACGACGACCCAATTGTGCGGATAGACCGACGGAAGGGTGGCGCTGGAGCCGGTCTCTTCGGCGAGCGGCTTGTCGAACGGGGCGGCAGGCAGCGGGCTCGCGGCCAACGCGAGTATCGCGGCAATCGCCAAGGAACCGGATCGCCTGACCATTCGCATAGCCTCCGTCAGCGGCGGGAAATCCACCGGATAGCTGATATTTCTGCGCTAATTGTAAACTAGTCAAGTGACCAAATTTGGTCGCAAGACAAGTTTTTGCAAAAAGCTTTTTTGTCGCTACGGCGGTACGCATGCCACAGGATATTCCGCTAAAATTCCAGGTGCCCGACCTCGATATCCCTGAGCGCGAAGGGGGCTATGCGCGCGGTCGCGAGAGCTATGAACAGATCTTGCGGGCCGCGCTCAACCTGCTGGTCGATCATGGTCACCAGGCGATGACGATGCGCCGGATTGCCGCGGCGTGCGGGCTCAAGCTCGGCAATGTCACCTATTATTTCCCGACTCGCGAAGAGCTCGTCCGGGCGCTGCTCGACGCGATCATTCGAAGCTACATCGTCCAGTTCGAGGCCATCCAGCACGAGGAAGGAGCGAGCGCCGAAGCCCGGCTCGAGGAGATTTGCACGCTGATTCTCGAGGATATCCGGACCAAGAAGACGAGCCACGTCTTCCCCGAATTATGGGCGATGTCGAACCACGACCCGTTCGTGATGGAACGCGTGCAGGAACTCTATGTGCGCGCCCGGGCGGTGCTCAACGAGCTGATCGCCGAGCTTAATCCGTCGCTGCCCGATGAAGAACGCGAAGTGCTGGCGCTGTTCATCTCGGCTTCGATGGAGGGAATGACGATGTTCGCCGGCTACCGCAAACCGTTCGAGCCGCGCATGCGCTGGATCGAGAAGATCGCCGCGAAGAGCTTCGTATCGCTGGCGCGAACGCTTACCAGCAGCGAATTGAGGGACGACTAACCCTGAATTCCTCGCACGCCAATCCGGGTGGCCTTGCACGGCGGATGCCATGGAGGCGTTCCCTGCCCGGTGACCTCGAGGCTTGACCAGAAGCTGTGGTTCGACGCGCTGCTCGATTGATCTTGCCCCTGCCGAACGTCTCCCTTGGCATGGTCATCCACTTCGGGCCTTGATGCGCAGTGCATCCCAGCTGGCATCGCCATGCCAGCCGCCATCCACCGGCAGGCTCACACCGTTGATGAAACCGCTGCTTTCCCCGGCCAAGAAGACAATTGCCGCGGCAATGTCGTCGGGGCTGGCAAAGCGGGCCATCGGTACCCGGTTGATAATGTCCTGATCCGCATAGGCTCCCGAGCCCTGATCGGCGACGTCCATTTCGGTTTTGATCCAGCCAGGGCAAACCGCGTTGACCCGCACCCCGCGCCCACCCCATTCGGCAGCGAGCGTGCGGGTCAAGCCGATCAGGCCATGTTTGGAGGCGTTATAGGCGACGCGGTGGATCACCCCGCCGAGTCCGGCGATCGAGGCGACATTGACGATACTGCCGCTACCCCGCGCCAGCATCTGCCGGCCAAACGCCTGCGAAAGCAGGAACGGCGCTTGCAGATTGACCGCCATGACCGTCTGCCACTGCTCGAGGCTGGTCGTCTCGGCCGGTGCGATGCAGCTGATCCCCGCATTGTTGACCAGCACGTCTGCCGCGCCGCCACTCGTGGCAACGCAAGCGGCGAGCTCTGCGATAAAGTCCGCAGACGCTATATCGCCACTTATTCCCTCGGCGCTGAGACCTTCCTCGCGCAAGCGGTCCACCACTGGATCGAGCGGCTGGCGATCGGTCAGCACGACATGATAGCCGCCGCGCGCCAGCATCTGGGCCGTTGCCAGACCAACACCCTGAGCGGCTCCCGTGACCACGGCTGTCTTCATCACTGTGCTCCTGCTGGCATGTGCACTTTGCCGCAGCCTTAGCGCTGGCGAATGGTGAGTCTAGCTCAGGCAGACCGGCTGTCGAAAGCAGGACGTATGTCCGCTTGCCAGCGTTCCTTTTGGCGCGCCGAAAATCCCCAACACATCAGCGGACTGATTGGGCGGTCACGGGAGGGTCCGGAATTGGCGACTGGCGGGTGGCGGAGACGGAGTCCGTAGAACCAGCTTGTTCGTGACTGTTCGGATTAGTTCGCGCCTGACCGCGCACCGCCCCGATATCAGAGACTTAGCGGGAGACCTGCATTGATGCGCATTCGCGTGAGTTCATCCGTGTCCATACGGAGCCACG
>JBKJMA010000132.1:0-6153 GCA_046596505.1 Sphingomicrobium sp. | reverse complement strand
AGAGACGGCGCTGGGCTGGCCGGCGCGCGCGGGCAAGCTGGTGCTGGGCCTCGCACTCGATCGAGTGGCCGACCATTATCGTCTACGCTAGAGCGACACCAGAATCGGTTGCCGATCGTGACGGTGCTACGTCGCGGCGGCTTTTCAGGAGAGCGTATAATGATCCTCTATGGTTCTACGATGTCGCCCTTCGTTCGCAAGGTGGTCGCCTTCGCGCACGAAAAGAATATCGAGCTCGACGTGAGGACGGTCGGGATCGCCGACCCCGACCCCGGTTTCCGAGCCGCCAGCCCGTTCGGGAAGATGCCGGCATTGGTCGACGGCGATTATGCGCTCGCCGATTCAAGCGCGATCGTTCATTATCTGGAAGCGTTGCGCCCGGAGCCCGCGCTGATCCCGGCCGAGGCGAAGGCGCGCGGTCGAACGATCTGGTTTGAGGAATTCGCCGACACCATCCTGTTCGCCTGCGGCGCGAAGATGTTCTTGAATCGTATCGTCCTGCCGCGGTTCCTTGGCCGCGAAGGCGATGAAGGGGTCGCCGCCGCCGCCGAGCGCGACGAGTTGCCACCGATCTTCGACTATCTTGAGCGCGTCATCCCGGACGGCGGCTTCCTGGTCGGCGATCGTCTGACGCTGGCCGACATCGCGGTCGCCAGCCCGTTCGCCAACCTCGGCCACATGGGCATTACGCCCGATCCCGAGCTTCATCCTCGGCTGGCGCGGTTCGTCGAGGCAAACCTTTCCCGCCCGGCGTTTGCGGCCATGATCGAGCGCGAGCGCGGCGTCTTCGCCAAGCTGTCCGCCTGACATGGAAAAGGCCGCGCCCGGACAAGGGGCGCGGCCTTCGCCGTCAGATTATTGCAGGTGTTATTCGCCGTCGCTCGGGATGCCGTCGTCGTCTTCAATCAGCTCGGCGCTGGTGTCCGACGCGCCTTGCGTACCGATAAAACCATCCTGCTCGCCGGTTTCGGTCTTCTTCTCGAACGATGAGCCTTCGACGTCGCTGCGCTGATCGGTCATCGTCTCCGACTGCTCGGCGCTGCCATAATCGGCCTGCTCGCTCGACGGCTGTTCGCTCGATTGGCTGTCACTACCGCTAGCAAACCGGTCGCTCTGTGACTGTTTCCAGTCGCCGTCCTGCGGCTGGCCTTCCGACGTCGGCTGCTGGGCCGGTTGCTGCTGCTGGCCCTGTTGCTGTCCAGATTCGGGCTGTTGCTGGGCAAATTCAGGCTGTGGCGGCTTCGATTTGTCAAACTCGCTCTGCTGACCAGTCTCGGGAGTCTGATTTTCGCGATTTTCCATGATGTCCGTCCTTTTCACTCGCCCGTGCTCTCTTTTGCTCAACCCGTTGCATGCCGGGCTCGTTCCGGCAGTCGGGTGCGGATTGCGACGAGGCGAGTGCGCTTGCGACGAAGTGAGAGCGACCGATCGCGGGCAAAGAAAAGGCCGCCGGAACGTGGTTCCGACGGCCCAATTCTTTTCGCTCGAACGGCGCTGGCGTTACGCCTGCTCGTCTTCGCTATCGGCAACAGCCGTCTCGGCCTCGCCAGCCTCGGCCTCGCCGGTTTCGGGCGCTGCGGCGGCTGCGGCCCCATCGTCTTCCCCGGCAATCGTGCCAGGCTCGGCGTTGGGATCATAGGCTTCGGTAAAGCCGGCCTCGTCACGCTCGAACATCGACGCCATGATGTCGACGCCTTGCGCCTGCAACTCGGCTTCTTCGGGCGAGCGCGCGACGTTGACCTTGATCGAAGTCGCGACTTCGGGGTGAAGCACGATGCGGACATCGTGCATCCCGATCGCCTTGATCGGCTTGCCGAGGATAACCTGGCTCTTGGTCACCTTGGCGCCCTCGACTTCAAGCGCATCGACGATATCGCGCGCCGAGACCGAACCATAAAGCTGGCCGGTGTTTGAAGCCTGGCGGATCAACTGCACGGTCTTGCCATCGACGTCCTTCGACGCGATTTCGGCTTCGCCCTTGCGGTTGCTGTTGTCGGCCTCGATCTTCGAGCGGTTGGCTTCGAACAATTTCTTGTTCGAGGCATTGGCGCGAAGGGCCTTCTTGTTGGGGAGGAGGAAATTGCGCGCAAAGCCGTTCTTCACGGTGACAACGTCACCGATCTGGCCGAGCTTCTCGACGCGTTCGAGCAGGATGACATCCATCGTTCGCGCTCCTTACTTCACGACATAAGGAAGCAAGCCGATGTGGCGGGCGCGCTTGATCGCCTTGGCCAGCTCGCGCTGCTTCTTGGTGGACACCGCAGTAATGCGGCTCGGAACGATCTTGCCACGCTCGGACACGAAGCCCTGGAGCAGTCGGACGTCCTTGTAATCGATCTGGGGGGCGTCCTTGCCCGAGAAGGGGCAGGATTTGCGACGGCGGAAAAAGGGACGGGCCATCGGTTAAGCCTCCATCTCGGCGCGCGGCGCACGCTCGGGGCGATCACCACCACCAAAGCCGCCACCACGGTCACCACCAAAGCCGCCACGATCGCCACGGTCACCGCCGAAGCCGCCACGCGGGCCGCGATCGTCGCGTCCACCACGGTCGCCGCGCTCACGGTCGCGGTCATTCTTGCGCATCATCACCGACGGGCCAGCCTCATGGGCATCGACCTTGATCGTCATGAAGCGGAGCACATCCTCGTTGAGGCCAGTCTGGCGCTCGAGCTCGGCGACGGCCGCAGGGGGCGCGTCGAGGTCGAGCATGACGTAATGCGCCTTGCGGTTCTTCGCGATGCGATAGGCGAGGCCGCGCAGGCCCCAGGTTTCGGTCTTGACCACCGATCCACCGTTGTCGGTGATGATCTTGGTCGCGTTTTCCGCGAGCGTATCGACCTGGGCCTGGGCCAGATCCTGACGCGCGAGGAAAACATGCTCGTAAAGCGGCATGCTTGTCTCATCTGTTGGCCGATCGCTGACGCCGCACCATGCGAGCGCCCCTCCGACTGTCGTCTCAAAATTGAACGGGGCGCGGCAACGCCACACCCCGGACGGTCGGGCCTATGGCCGAACGGCGGGTGAAAGGCAAGCTCATGCGAGCGCCGTTCGGTGACGCCGGATAGGGATACGGTCTTCGCAAAGGCCGGTCGATCGGGCAGCAAGAACGCGATCGCGCCGGCGAACCAGCGTTTGCGGCGCTCACCGACTTTGGCGACTGGTCGCCCGATTGAACCGGCGCGACAGCCAGCGGATCGGCAGGCCCGCCGCCGCCAGCCCGAATCCCCACAGCGTCGGCTCCCACCCGGCGCCGATGAACATCACGACTGCGTAGGCGACGGCGACGATCATCAGCGTCGTCCAGCGTCCGCCGACCCCAAGCTTCAGTGCGGCAGCGGCGCAGACCAAGTAAAGCACGAGCGCAGAGACGGTCGAGACCAGCGTAATGAATATATAGACGGGCACGAAACTGTCGCTCGAGCTGGCCAGGACCAGTAGGGCGGCAATGAGCGCGCTCACGATCAGCGCTCCGCTCGGCGCGCCACGGGCGTTGGTGCGACGGAACAGTCGCGGCAAATCGTCGGCCCGCGCCAGGGTGCGCGAGACTTCCGCCGCCAGCATCAGCAACGCATTGGCGGTACCAAAAGCGCTGACCGCGGCGATGGCGGCGACCACTGCACCGGCGGCCTGGCCGAGGATCGGCGCGATCGCGTCGGCGAAGGGCGCGCCGCTGATCGACGCGCGCGCACTCGATAATAGCATGAGGGTGGCGACGGTGGCGGTTAGGTAGATCGCGCCAGTCAGCGTGGTGCCGACCAGCGTCGCCATCGGTACATTGGTCTCGCTGTCGTCGGTGACCGTGGCGACAACCGCGGCGGCCTCGAACCCGGTGAGCGAGAACAGCATTAGCGCCCCTGCAGTGGCGATCCCGGTCAGGGTGAGCGGCACGGTGGCAAGTGGCTCTACCGGGGTAGCGGTGACGAAGCGTCCGGTGACCAGCAGGACCACCGCCAACAAAGGCACGATCTTGATCAGCGTCGCCGCGACCTGCAGCCCGCCCGCCGACCGGACCCCGCGCAGGTTGATTGTCAGAAGCGCCGCGATCGAGATTAGCGCGACGGTGATCAGGCCGACCCCGTGGCCGAGAGCCGGCACAATATAGGACAGCGCGCCTGCCACCGCGATCGCGATCGCCGCGACGCCGGTCCATTGCGACACGGCATAGCTCCACAGGGTAACGAAGGCGGTGGTCTCGCCGAATGCCTGCTCGACATAGGCAAACGGGCCACCGGGAATGCGCGCCGCCAGCAACGCCAAGGCGAGCGCCAGGCACATGGTGCCGCCGATGGTGACGGCAAAGGCGACCAGCATATTCGTTCCGAACGGTGCCAGCGTCGTCGGCAGCAGATAGACACCTGAGCCGATCATCGTGCCGACGACCATCGCAAGGCTCATCCAGCGGCCGAGCAGGCGGGGCGCGGGGAGGGTATGCAGAAGCGCGCTGGACTTGTCGGTCATGGACAAGAAGCTTCGCACTGTCGTGCGGGCTTGGCAATCGTGACCGCCGGGCTTAGGCCGCGCGCCACTTGTTCACGAGGTGTTTTCGATGCGCGCATTCTTGTTTCCGGGTCAGGGTAGCCAAGCGGTCGGCATGGGCGCCGCGCTCAGTGACGCGAGCCGGGCGGCGCGCGATGTGTTCGAGACGGTCGACGAGGCGCTCGGGCAGAACCTGTCGCGGCTGATGCGCAACGGGCCCGAGGACGAGCTCAAGCTGACCGAGAATGCCCAGCCGGCGATCATGGCCAATGCGATTGCGGTGTTCGAAACCCTCGTTCGCGACGGGAAACTGAACTTCACGAACATCGCGCATATGGCGGCCGGGCATAGCCTTGGAGAATATTCGGCCCTCTGCGCGGCGGGGTCACTGGACCTTTCGACCTGCACGAAACTTCTGCGCACCAGGGGCACAGCCATGCAGGAAGCCGTCCCCGTCGGCATCGGGGCGATGGCGGCGCTCCTCGGCGCCGATCTTGACACCGCCCGGCGCATTGCCGCCGCCGCCGCCGAAGGCGAAGTGTGCGAGGTCGCGAACGACAATGATCCGAGCCAGGTGGTGATCTCGGGCCACTTGGGCGCGATCACCCGCGCGATCGCAATCGCCAAGGAGATGGGCGCCAAGCGGGCGATCCAGCTGCCGGTCTCGGCGCCGTTCCACTGCTCGTTGATGAAGCCCGCCGCCGAGGCGATGGCCGAGGCGTTGGCCAAGACCGTCATCGTGCGACCGGCGTTGCCGATCTACGCCAACGTCACCGCCGCGCCCGACAGCGATCCCGACGTCATCCGCGCCCAGCTCGTCGAGCAGGTCACCGGAATGGTCCGCTGGCGCGAGACGATCGCCAACATGGCCGCGGCGGGGGTCGAGGAATTCGTCGAACTGGGTGGCAAGGTGCTCGGGCCGATGGTCAAGCGGATCGCGCCCGATGCGCGGGTAACGAGTATCGTCACGATCGACGAGATCGAAGCGCTGGCGAAGGAGATCGTATGATGTTCGACCTGTCCGGAATGACCGCGCTGGTGACCGGCGCGTCGGGTGGCCTTGGGTCGTCGATCGCCAGGGCGCTGGCGGGGCAGGGGGCCCGGCTGGCGGTGTCGGGGAGCAACGAGGGGAAGCTCGCCGCGTTTCGGGATGAGCTTGGTGGCGATCATGTCGCGCTGCAGTCTAACCTGTCCGACGGGGCGGCGGTCGACGCGCTGGTGCCGCGCGCGGTCGAGGCGCTTGGCGGCAGGCTCGACATCCTCGTCAACAATGCCGGGGTGACGCGCGACAATCTGGCGATGCGGATGAAGGACGAGGAGTGGGACGCGGTTATTCGCGTCAACCTGGAGGCGGCGTTCCGGCTGATGCGCGCGGCGTGCAAGCCGATGATGCGCGCGCGGTTCGGGCGGATCGTGTCGGTGACCTCGGTCGTGGGCGTGACCGGCAACCCGGGCCAGGTAAACTACGCCGCCGCCAAGGGCGGGCTAACCGCCATGTCCAAAAGTCTCGCGCAGGAGCTTGCCACCCGCGGAATCACCGTAAACTGCGTCGCCCCGGGCTTTATCCGGACCGCGATGACCGACGCGCTGCCCGATGGTCAGAAGGACGCGCTCAACGCGCGCATCCCGATGGGCCGGATGGGTGAGGGCGAAGACATCGGCGCGGGGGTCGCCTAC
>JBKJMA010000053.1:0-6927 GCA_046596505.1 Sphingomicrobium sp. | reverse complement strand
AATTTCATGATTGTCTCTCCCGGCGTGAGCGCGACCTCTACGGCATCGACCTCTCGTTCAAGTTAACGTCGGGCGATTGCGGGCGCGCGCTGCCCCTGCTAGCGCCCGCCGCCATGGTTCCCCGCTATTCCCGCCCCGCCATGACCGCGATCTGGTCATCCGAAAACCGCTACCGTATCTGGTGGGCGATCGAGGTGTTCGCGGCCGAAGCGATGGGCGAGATCGGGATGATCCCCGCCGCCGACGCCAAGACGATCCGCGTCGCCTATGACGCCGACGTGCTGGGCGAGATCGACGTCCCCGCGATCGACGCGATCGAGGCGGTGACCAAGCATGACGTGATCGCCTTTCTAACCTGGGCGGGAGAGAAGCTCGGCCCGGAGCGCCGCTGGCTCCACCAGGGAATGACCTCAAGCGACGTCCTCGACACCTCGCTGGCGGTCCAGCTCAAGCAGAGCGCCAACCTCCTTCTCGCCGACCTCGACGCGCTGCTGGCCGTCCTCAAGCGCCGCGCGATCGAGCACAAGATGACCGCCACCGTCGGCCGCAGCCACGGCATTCATGCCGAGCCGGTCACCTTTGGCCTGAAGCTGGCGCAGGCTTACGCCGAGTTCGACCGCAACCGCGCCCGCCTTCTTGCCGCGCGTGACGACATCGCCACTTGCGCAATCTCCGGCGCGGTCGGGACTTTCGCCAACATCGATCCCGCAATCGAGGCGCACGTCGCGAAAGAGCTCGGTCTCATCTCGGAACCGACCAGCACCCAGGTCATCCCGCGCGACCGCCACGCGATGTTCTTCGCGGTCTTGGGCGTCATCGCCAGCTCGATCGAGCGGCTGTCGGTCGAGGTTCGCCACCTCCAGCGCACTGAAGTGCTCGAGGTCGAGGAGTATTTCTCTCCCGGCCAAAAGGGCTCGTCGGCGATGCCGCACAAGCGCAATCCGGTGCTGACCGAGAACCTCACCGGGCTCGCGCGCGTGGTTCGTTCCGCCGTCGTCCCGGCGATGGAGAACGTTGCTTTGTGGCATGAGCGCGACATTTCGCACTCCTCGGTCGAGCGCTTCATCGGCCCCGACGCGACGATCACGCTCGACTTCGCGCTCGCCCGGCTGACCGGCGTCGTCGACAAGTTGCTCGTCTATCCCGACCGGATGCGCAAGAACATGGATCGAATGGGTGGTCTCATTCATTCCCAGCGAGTGCTCCTCGCATTGACCCAGGCCGGCCTCAGCCGCGAAGACAGCTACAGTCTGGTTCAGCGCAACGCGATGAAGGTGTGGCAAGCCGACGGCCAGCTGTCGTTGCTTCAGCTGCTCAAGGACGACCCCGAAGTCACCAGCCGCATCGCCCCCGACCAACTCGAGCTGCTGTTCGACCTCGGTTATCATCTCAAACGCATCGATCTGATCTTCGACCGGGTGTTCGGCGTGGATGGAAGCCCGACATCTTGACCGCCTGCCCCGTTTGACCGCCCGCGCCGCGCTCAAGGCCGCGACCCGCGACGCCCATGAGCGCGTCGACGCGGCGTTCGGCGCGCACGACCTTGCGACCCGCGCCGGCTACGCGCGCTTCCTCCTCGGCCAGGCCGCTGCCCTCGCCCCGATCGAGCAAGCCCTGACTGAAGCCGGCGCCGCGCTGCTCATCGAGGCGTGGCACGAGCACCGCCGCGCGCCACTCCTCACCGCCGATCTCACCGCGCTCGGCCTCGCCTCACCATCTCCCCTCCCCGCCCCGCGCTTCGCCGACGAAGCCGAACTGGCCGGCGGCCTCTACGTTCTCGAAGGATCGCGCATGGGCGGGGCGATGCTCCGTCGCGCCGTCCCCGATTGCTTCCCTTCGGCCTTCCTTTCGGCCCGACAGCACCCCGGTCGCTGGACTCGATTTGCTGCGAGCCTCGACACCTTGCTTTATTCGCCGCAACGTCGGGACGCTGCGGTCGGTGCGGCGTCGCGGGTCTTCACCTGCTTCGAGCAGGCCGCGAGACAGGTGGTGGAGGCGTGAACAAGACCTGGCCCGACCCGGTCGACCTGACCAATTGCGACCGGGAACCGATCCACCTGCTCGGCGCGATCCAGCCGATCGGCTTCCTCATTGCGCTGTCGAGCGACTGGATGATCAGCCGCGTCTCGGCCAACGTCGAGCAGTTCGTCGGCAAGCCGCCCGCCGACCTCATCGGCCACCACATCAACACCGTGTTCGACCCCGATGCGGTCCACTCGCTGCGCAACCGCCTCGCGCTGCTGCGCGGCCCCGATGCGCTCGAGCGGATGTTCCGCTGCGACCTCATCGGCAACGGACGGATGTTCGATATCGCCCTCCACATGGTTGATGGACGCGTGGTGGTGGAGGGAGAGCCCTCGTCCGATCAGCAATACGGCGATGCAACCGGCACTGTTCGGGGAATGATCTCGCGGCTCGATCAGTCGCGCGACATGCCAGCCTTCTTCAACGAAGGCGCGCGCCAGATCCGCGCCCTGATCGGATTCGACCGGGTGATGGTCTACCGGTTCGCCAAGGACGGCTCGGGCGAAGTCGTCGCCGAAAGCGCAAAGAGCGGCATCGGCTCCTTCCTTGGCCTTCACTATCCGCCGACCGACATCCCGAAACAGGCGCGCGAGCTTTACAAGCGCAGCCTGCTGCGCGTGATCACCGATATCGACGCCGAACCGGTTCCAATCGTCCCCGCGCTCGACGAACATCGCAAGCCGCTCGACCTGTCGCTGTCGGTCCTTCGCTCGGTGTCGCCGATCCACATCGAATATCTGCGCAACATGGGCGTGCGCGCGTCGATGTCGATGTCGATCATCGTCGAGGGCGAGTTCTGGGGCCTGGTCGCCTGCCACCACCACAGCCCGCGCTGCCCCAGCTTCGAGCGCCGCTCGGTCGCCGAACTATTCGCACAGATGCTCGCGATGCGGATCGAAACCCGCGAACGCAAAGAGATGGTCGAATATGAGCACAGAGCGCGCGAGATCTCCGACCAGCTATTGGGCGCAGTCGCGTCGGACGAGACGCTGATCAGAAATCCCGACTGGCTGTTCGACATCATCAGTCGCGCGATCCCGGCGAACGGCGTCGCGGTGGCGATCAACGGCAGCTACGCCCTGTCCGGCCATACCCCGGATACGCAGGGTTTCGAGCGGATCGTCAAGGCGCTCAACGGTACCACCGCGTCGCGCGTGTTTGCGACCGACCGAATCTCACAGTTCGTCCCGGAAGCGATCGAGCACGCCAGTCTCGCCGCCGGGATGCTTGCCATCCCGATCTCGCGCACCCCGCGCGATTATGTCGTGCTGTTCCGCTCGGAAATACTGCACACGGTGCGCTGGGCGGGCGATCCACACAAACCAGTGGAATATGGCCCCAACGGACCGCGTCTCACCCCACGCAAAAGCTTCGCCGATTGGAAGGAACTGGTCGAGGGTCAGGCGCTACCGTTCACCGCGTCCGAATTGCGCGTCGCGGAGACGCTCCGCTCGACGCTGATCGAAGTGGTGCTGCGCATGTCCAGCGTTGCTTCAGAGGAGCGTCGCCATGCCGCCAGCCGGCAGGAATTGCTGATCGCCGAACTCAACCACCGCGTCCGCAATATCCTCAGCCTGATCCGCGGCATGATCCGCCAGGCCAAGCCGCCCGAGGGCACCACTCTCGACGAATTCGTCACGATGATCGACGGGCGCGTCCACGCGCTCGCCCGTGCACACAACCAGATCACCGACGATAATTGGGGCCCCGCGCCGCTTCAGGCGCTGATCGACGCCGAGGCCGACGCCTTCCTCAGTAGCAAGCGCAAGCGGGTTTTCACCGAAGGGGAAAATGTCCTGCTCAACCCGCAGGCCTTCTCGACCCTGGCGCTCGTGATCCATGAGCTCGTCACTAATTCGACCAAGTACGGCAGCCTGTCAGCTAAGGGACAGGTCGCGATCCGCTGGCACTTCAATCCTGACGGCGATCTGGCGTTGCGCTGGACCGAAAGCGGCGGTCCTCCGGTCAAGCCGCCGACTCGCCAGGGCTTCGGCACGACGATCATCGAACATAGCGTGCCCTACGATCTTGGCGGGTCCGCGACGCTCGATTATGCACCGGACGGCTTCACCGCCTCCTTCACCATCCCCCCGCGACACCTTGCGAAGCCGAGCGAAGTGCGTGGCAAGCCTGCCAAGATCGAGCCGCATCACGAGCAGCCGGTGGCGGTGAGCGGCGACCTGTTGACCGGGCTCGATGTCCTGTTGATCGAGGACAGCCTGATCATCGCGCTCGACGTCGAGGACATCTTGCGCCGGCTCGGCGCCCGTGATGTGTTCACCGAAGGTAACGTCCGTGACGCGCTCCAGCGCATCGATACATCGCGGCCCGATATCGCGATCCTCGACATCAATCTTGGCGATCACAACAGCTTCGACATCGCCGACCGGCTGGCGGCGATCGGCGTGCCATTCATGTTCGCTACCGGCTACGGCGAGCAGATGGTCCTGCCCGAAAAGCACCGCGCGCGGATCGTGCTGCAGAAGCCCTACACCATCACCTCACTCGCCCGGCGACTGCCCGAGCTGGTGGCAATGGTCGAAGCTTAGCTTCCGTCGGGACGACAACCGTTCCCGGCCCTAACTCCCGAAATATTCCTTGACCCGACCGAAGAAGCTGCGGCTCGCGGGGCATTCGTCGCCGGTCTCGGTGCTCCGGAACTGCTCGAGGATTGCGCGCTGCTCCTTCGACATTTTGGTCGGCGTCTCGACCAGGATGCGCGTGACTAGATCGCCCCGCCCGCGCGCGTTGAGCACGCTCATCCCCGCGCCGCGCTGGCGCAGCGTCTCACCCGACTGGATTCCGGCCGGGATCTTTATCTCGATCCGCGCACCATCGACCCCGGGCACCTCGATCGTCCCGCCGAGCGCCGCCGTGGTGAAACTGATCGGACACTCCGCAACCAGTGTGGTTCCTTCCCGAGTGAAGTAGGCGTGCCGTTTCATGTGCACGAACAGGTATAGATCGCCTGACGCAGCGCTCCTCATTCCCGCCTCGCCCTCACCGGCAACTCGAATCCGCGTCCCGTCGTCGACCCCGGCAGGAATGTTGACCGAAATCTTGCGCTGCTTAAGCGCGCGGCCCTCGCCGCCGCACGCCATGCACGGATCGGCAACCACCGCGCCCGACCCCTGGCAGGTCGGGCAGCCGCGCTCGACAACGAAGAAACCCTGCTGCGCCCGGACCTTGCCCGCGCCGCCGCAGGTCTGGCACGTCGCCGCTTGCGCGTGACCCTTCGACCCGCGCCCGGCGCACGGTTCGCATTTCGCCAGCGCCTCGATCGTCAACGTCTTCTCGACCCCGGCGAACGCTTCCTCCAGCCCCAGTTCGAGGTCATAACGCAGGTCCGCGCCGCGCGCGGCGTTCGCTCGCTGGGCACGCGGATCGGTGAACTCGCCGAAGATCGACGAGAAGATGTCTGAGAAGCCCTCGAACCCGGCCCCGCCGCCACCGAACCCGCCGGCCCCGGCGCCGCCATTCTGGAACGCGGCATGGCCGAAACGGTCATAGGCGGCGCGCTTCTGCGGATCCTTGAGGCAGTCATACGCCTCGCTGATCGCCTTGAACCGCGCTTCCTTGTCGGTGCAGCCGCCGTGGCGGTCGGGATGGCATTCCATCGCGAGGCGCCGATAGCTCGCCTTGATCGCCTTGTCGTCGGCGGTCCGCTCGACCTCCAACAGCGCATAAAAATCACTATCAACCATGACGGTCCCCGCGAACCGCCATCCCGGCGCGAACCGGGATGGCGCGTTCGATCATGGTTTAGGCCTTGTGCTCGTCGTCGACTTCGGAGAATTCCGCGTCGACCACATCCTCCTCGGCCGGCTTGGCCTCGGCGGTCGCATCGGCTGATCCGGCCCCGGCATCGGCGCCACCGGCGGCTTGGCTTTGCTCGTAGATTGCCTGGCCAAGCTTCATCGCCGCCTGCGCCAGCGCCTCGGTCTTCTGGGTCATCGCCTCGGGCTCGCCGCCCTCGACCGCGGTCTTCGCCTCGGCCAGCGCGGCTTCGATCTCGGCCTTCACCTCGCCCGGCACCTTGTCGCCATGCTCTATCAGTTGCGCCTCGGTCGAATGGATCAGGCTTTCAGCCTGGTTCTTCGCCTCGGCTGCGGCGCGACGCTTCTTGTCGTCCTCGGCGAACTGCTCGGCTTCCTTGACCATCTTCTCGATGTCTTCGTCCTTGAGCCCGCCCGACGCCTGGATGCGGATCTGCTGCTCCTTGCCGGTGCCCTTGTCCTTGGCCGAAACGTTGACCAGGCCGTTGGCGTCGATGTCGAAGGTGACTTCGATCTGCGGCACGCCGCGCGTGTTCCAGGGCGAGCGCGAGATGGCCGCCGACAACAAGATGTTGGGCCAGTTCGATCTCGTCGGCATTCCCTCGGCGCCGCGCGGCGTGCCGCAGATCGAAGTCACGTTCGACATCGATGCCAACGGCGTGGTCAACGTCTCGGCCAAGGACCGCGCGACCAGCAAGGAGCAGAAGATCACCATCACCGGCTCCAGCGGCCTCAGCAAGGACGAGGTCGACAAGATGATGAAGGATGCCGAACTGCATGCCGAGGAGGACCGCAAGCGTCGCGAGCAGATCGAGACGCGCAACAAGGCGGAGCAGGCGGCGTATCAAGCCGAGCGGATGCTGGCCGACGCCGGTGACAAGCTCACCGAGGCGGAGAAGCAGCCGGTGACCGACGCGATCGCGGCGGTGCGCAAAGCACTCGAGGGCGAGGAGGCGGCGGCGATCAGCGCGGCCGTCGACCAGCTGGTGCAGGTGCAGGGCACGGTGGCCGAGGCGCTCTATCGTCAGGCGCAGGAGTCGGGACAACCGGCTGGCGCCGCAGGGGGTGCGGGCGGGCCTGGCGCTCCTGTCGACGGCGAGGTGATCGACGCCGAGGTTGTCGACGA
>JBKJMA010000114.1:0-9775 GCA_046596505.1 Sphingomicrobium sp. | reverse complement strand
TGGCGGAGCGGGAGGGATTCGAACCCTCGATACGCTTTTGGCGTATACTCACTTTCCAGGCGAGCGCCTTCGACCACTCGGCCACCGCTCCGCATGCACTGGACCGGGCGGCTCTAGAGCGCGGGCGGCGGAACGGCAAGGTTGCCCGTTACGGCGCGTCGCCCCTATGGCGGGGCGATGGCGCGACGCTTCGACACTCCCCCCTCGGCGGACGAGATCGCGGTGATCGCGCGCGCCACCCTCGCGGCGCTGCCGGACCTGTTCGGGCGACACCTTGGCGACATCGTCGTGCGGATCGAAGAACTGGCCGACGAGGCGACGCTGACGGCGCTTGAGATCGACCATCCGCTAGACCTGACCGGGCTGTATGAAGGCGTGCCGATCGGCGATAAGGAAAGTGCCGCGCCGGGCGCGATGCCCGACCGCATCACGCTCTACCGCCGTGCGATCCTCGACGAATGGGTCGAAGAGGGCGAGCCGTTCGAGACGCTGGTCCATCACATCGTCATCCATGAGGTCGGCCATCACTTCGGGCTGAGTGACGACGACATGCATGCGATCGAGGAGGGCGAGTGAGTTTGCTCGCGTTCGAGCGGGTGGCGTGCGTACGCGGCGGGCGATTGCTGTTCGACGGGCTCAATCTGATCATGGGTGCGGGAGAGGCGGTGCATGTCACCGGGTGCAACGGGTGCGGCAAATCGAGCTTGTTGCGGCTCGCGGCGGGGCTCCTGACGCCGAGCGCGGGACAGATCGATCGCGGTGCGACCTTGGCGCTGGCCGACGAGGCGCTGGCGCTCGACCGCGAACGGACGCTGGGCGAGGCGCTCGGCTGGTGGGCGCGGCTCGATGGCGGGGAGGGGCGGCTGGCCGACGCGCTGGAGGCGTTCGGGCTGACCCGGCTCGCGCCGGTCCCGGTGCGGCTGCTGTCGACCGGGCAGGCGCGGCGCGCTCGGCTGGCGCGGGTAGTCGCGAGCGGGGCTCGGCTGTGGCTGCTCGACGAACCGCTGAGCGGGCTCGACACGGACGGTACCGCGCGGCTCGAGGCGGCTATCGCGGTTCATCGTGCTGACGGCGGCGGGGTGCTGGCGGCGAGTCATGTCGCGCTTGGCGGCGAGTGGCGCGAACTGGCGCTCGACCGATGATCGGTGCGCTGATCGCTCGCGACGTGCGGCGCGCGCTCAGCGGGGCGGCGTGGCTGCCGGTCGCCTTCTTCCTGATCGTTACCGCGCTGGTGCCGTTCGCGGTCGGTCCGGATGCGCGCCTGCTTGGGCGGATCGGAGGCGGAGCCTTGTGGATCGCGGCACTGACCGCGGCGCTGCTACCGATCGAGCGGCTGGTCGAGCCCGACCGCGCCGACGGGGTGCTCGACCAGCTCGCCTTGCGCGGGGTCGCCGAGGAGACCATCGCAGCGGCGAAGATCGCCGGCCACTGGCTGGCGTTCGGGCCGTTGCTGCTGCTTGCGGCACTGCCGGGATCGTTGTTGCTCGGGCTCGATGCGGCGGCGCTCGGGCGGGCGCTGGCGAGCTTGGCGATCGGCACGCCAGGACTTGCCGCCTTGGCGGTTGCGGTTGCCGCGCTGACCACCGGATTGCCGCGCGCCGGGGCGCTGGCCGGATTGCTATTGTTGCCGCTGGCCGTACCGCTGCTGATCTTCGGCGCGGCGGGAAGCAGTGGAAACGGGGGATCGGCGTTGATGCTCGAAGGTGCGGTGTCGCTGCTGCTGGTGGCGGGCGCGCCGTTCGTGGCGGGGACAGCGATCCGGGCGGCGAGAACTTAGAGTCTTTGGGATAGAACTGGTGCGGAACCGGTGAAGCCGAAACAGACTCTAATCCCGGCTCCACCTCGCGAAGATCGCCGTCGGGAGCAACAGCCCGCGCGCTTCTTCGCGCACCGCCATTTCACCGACCTCGACCTTGCCGCCGAGGTCCGCGACGAGCTGGCCGAGCAATTCACCGATCGCCAGCGCCGACATCCGCACCGCATAGACGGTCAGCACCAGAAACCGCGCTTCGGCGTCGAGCAGGCGGCGGCAATCGGCGAGGAGGAAGGCGAGATGCTCTTCGAGCCGCCACATCTCACCCTCGGGACCGCGGCCGAACTTGGGCGGGTCGAGCAGGATGCCGTCGTAGCGGCGACCGCGGCGGACCTCGCGCGCGGTGAACTTGCCGGCGTCGTCGACGATCCAGCGGATGGGGCGCTCGGCGAGGCCCGACAGCGCGGCGTTGGCGCGGCCGCCCTCGACCGACTTCTTCGAAGCATCGACATGGACGAGGCGCCCGCCGGCCTCGCTCAGCAGCAGCGTGCCGACCCCGGTGTAGCCGAACAGGTTGAGGATCTCGGCGTCGTTCGCGCGGGCCCGCATCCAGTCCCATTGCGGCGCCATGTCGGGGAAGAATCCGAGGTGGCGGAAGGGGGTGAGGGACGCGTTGAAGCGCACGTTGCCGCGTGCCAGCGGCCAGCTGGCTGGGACGGGGCGATGCTGGATCCAGCGACCTCCGCCCTCCTCGTCCGAGCCGGGAACGAACGTGGCGTCGGGGTCCCAGTCGGTCATCGCCGGGGCCCACATCGCCTGCGGTTCGGGGCGGACGACGCGGACCGGTCCATAGCGCTCATATTTGCGGCCGTGACCGCAGTCGATCAGCCCGAAGTCGGCCCACGGCTCGGCGACGATCGTGTCGAGTTGCATCGCCTGGGTCCTACGCCGCGAGCGCGAGCTTGCTGCCGATCGACGCAATCGCGACCGGGCCAGCGTGGAGCGCTGCCCCGGCGCCGCGCGCCGCGGCGAGGCTGACCTCGCGCAGTTCGGCGACCATTTCCGCGGGCGTCATGATCCGCCCGAACACTTCGATCGAGCGCGCCATCTGGTCGGCGCGGCCCTGCACCGTCTCGAGGCTCATCAGCAGGCCGGCTTCGAGCTGGGCGCGGGCGCGAGCGAGTTCGGCTTGCGAAAGGTCCTCGGCGGCGCGCGCGACGATGTCGCGGGCGAGCGCCATCGCTTCACCGGCGTTGGCGCGGTCGGTCGCGCAATTGACCGCGAAGAACCCCGTCTCGGCGAACCCCTGGCCCCAGGCGTAGACCGAATAAGCGAGCCCGCGCTCCTCGCGCAGCTGCTGGAACAGGCGCGATGACATGCCCCCGCCGACCGCGTGGGTGAACAGCGACAGCGCCGGCGCGGAGGGCGCATCGGCGGCGACCCCGGGCAGCGCGAATGCCCAGTGGGCCTGTTCGAACGAGCGACGGTCGCGACGGGTGCCGCCGCTAAAGCGGGCCGGCTCGACCAGTGGCGTCATACCCGGCGCGAGGTCACCGAACAGGCGCTCGGCAAGCGCGACGACGGCTTCCGGATCGACCGCGCCACTCGCCGCGATGACGATCCGCTCGGGGCGATATTCGCGGGTCAGCCATGCCCGGCAGTCGGCCACGGTCGCGGCGCGGATAGACGGCTCGCGGCCGAGCACCGGGCGGGCGAGCGGCTGGCGGGCGAACATCGCTTCGAACAGATGGTCATGGATGAGGTCGTCGGGCTGGTCGAGCGCCTCGCCCAGTTCGGACAGGATGACCTGCTTTTCGCGTTCGAGTTCGGCGTGGTCCAACGTCGGCGCGCGGACGAGGTCGGCGATCAGTTCGAGCGCCAGCGGCACGTCGGGGCCCAGGATGCGCGCGTGGAACACCGTCTGGTCGCGCGCGGTCCACGCGTTGAGCGAGCCGCCGACGTCCTCGATCGCTTCGGCAATGCCGCGCGCGTCGCGGCTCCCGGCGCCCTTGAATACCATATGCTCGACAAGGTGGGCGAGACCGCCGAGCGCCTCGGGCTCGGAGCGCGATCCGACGCTGGTGTAGAGCCCGACCGCGGCCGACTGCGCGCCGGGCATCGGGTCAACCGCGACGGTCACGCCATTGGCGAGACGGTGGAGCGCGGCGCTCATGATGCAGCGGGCTCGTCGGACTTGCGCGGCGGGAGGCGGCGCAGCGCGATGAGGTAGATGACCAGCGCGACCCCGGCGAACAGGAACCACTGCACCGCATAGCTGCGATGATTGTTGGGGATCGATGTGACGCTCGGCGGCGCGGCGGGCTCGAGCCCTGCCGAGGCCCCGTCGGCGACGAGGTGCATCCGCGACACCGCGTCGGGGCCGATGATCCCGCTGACCGGCCCGCCCTTCCAGTTGGCGCCGGCCGTGGGGTTCTTCGACCAGCCGATGACGACCGCCATACCCGGTCCTTCGGCACCGGTGCGACAGTCGGCGACGTGCGCGAAACCGGGCTCGCCGCCCTTGTTCGTGCCCGCGACGGTGCGGCGGCCGACGACCTCGAGGCAATTGCCAGTGGCATAGCGGTAGAGCGGGAGATTCTTGCTGTCAGTGGGGATCGTCGGGAACGCGATTGGCGGGAGCTTCGACGCCTGCGCATAGCGCGCGATCAGCGCCTCTTTCCACTGCGCGCGCTGAAGCTGCCAGATGCCGAGCCCGATCATCGTCGCCACGGCGAGGCCGACGACGATCGTCGGGACCAGCGGCAGGCGGCGGGAAGCAAGGGCACTCATTCGACGATCTTTCCCTCGCGGGCGCGGTTGGAATATTCCTGAAATATCAGCAGTGCCTTTGCGATCCGCAACCCACCGACCGTCAGTGTGATGCCGATCGGGACCCAGATGACATGCACCCAGTAAGGCGGGCTCTGCGACAGCTCGAGCGTGATCGCGCCGATCACCAGGATCGCGCCCACGATCAGGATGAGGAACGCTGCTGCGCCGTCACCGACGTTGAAGGCGGCAAAATCGAGCCCGCACGCAGGGCACGTCGGCGCGAAGGCCACGGGTCCCGCGAACAGGGTCCGCGCACCGCACTTCGGGCACAGGCCCTTAAGCGCGGCGGCGGCGCGGGACGGTGCGGCAGGGGTCAACCGTGGATCGGCGCGCCCCAGCCGCCCCAGACGTAGATCGAGACGAACAGGAACAGCCACACCACGTCGACGAAGTGCCAGTACCAGGCGGCGGCCTCGAACCCGAAATGCTGCTTCGGGGTGAAGTCGCCCTTGTTGGCGCGGATCAGGCAGACGATCAGGAAGATGGTGCCGACGATGACGTGGAAACCGTGGAAACCCGTCGCCATGAAGAAAGTCGAGCCGTAGATGCTGCCCTTGAAGGCGAATGGCGCATGGGCATATTCCCACGCCTGCACGGAGGTGAAGACGAGCCCGAGCGCGATCGTCGCCATCAGCCCGAGCTTCAACCCCTTGCGGTCGCCGTGAATGATGGCGTGGTGCGCCCAGGTCACGGTCGTGCCCGAGCACAACAGGATCAGCGTATTGAGCAGGGGGAAGGCGAACGGGTTCAGCACCTCGACACCCTTCGGCGGCCAATGGCCCCCGACCGCATCGACCGCGCTCGGGAACAGCGCGGAGTCGAAGAAGGCCCAGAACCAGGCGACGAAGAACATCACTTCGGACGCGATGAACAGGATCATCCCGTAACGCAGGTGGAGCGACACGACCGGGGTATGGTCGCCGGCATGCGCTTCCTTGATGGTATTCGACCACCAGTTGAACATGGTCACCAGCACCATCGTCAGCCCGGCAAGGCTGATGAACTTGCCATAGGGATTGGCGTGCAGCCACATCACAGCACCGCCGAACAGGGCCAGCGCCGAAAAGGCGCCGATGATCGGCCAGGGGTCGGGCGCGAGGATGTGATAGTCGTGGTTCTTGGTGCCGGCCATGCGTCGTGATCCCTTAGTCTTCGCGGCTCCGCCTCTAGCGGGCCGAAGCCGGAGTTTCCACCGGGTAAAATGTGTAGCTGAGCGTGATTTCATCGATATCGCGCGTGTCGGGGTCGGTGCGCAGCTTGGGATCGACGAAGAACACCACCGGCATGCGGACATGCTCGCCCGGTTTCAGCGTCTGCTCCGAAAAGCAGAAGCAGGCGATCTTGCTGAAATATTTGCCGGCTTGTGTCGGCGTCACGTTGAACACCGCCTGGCCCGTCGTGACGCGCGCGGTAAGGTTGGTTGCCGAATAGAAGATCTGGGTCTTCGCGCCGGGCTTGACCACCACGCGTTCCTGCTCGGGCTCGAACCGCCACGCAAGCCGCTGGTCGATATTGGCGTCGAACCTTATCCCGACCTGGCCGGCCACTGCGCCGGGAGCAGTCTTGGCGCGGCCGGTCGTCCCGTCGAATCCCGTCGCCTCGCAGAACAGGCGGTAAAGCGGCACCGAGGCGAAGGCGAGCCCGACCATCGCCGCGACGAACAGCGCGGCATAGAGCGCGACCCGGCGGTTGCGGGCGTCGAGCGAGGCGGCGCGGGCGGTCACCAGTTGAGCTTGATCTTGGCGATCGAGATCGCGAACACCAGCACGACGAACCCGCCGAGCAGCAGCGCGGTGATCATCGACCGCTCGTGCTGGCGCTTGCGTATCGCGTCCTCGGGCCGGATCATGCGCGCTTTCAGCATCTCGGCTTGCTTGGCATGGCGCGCGCGCACTTCGTCTGCGGTTTCGTGGACCATTTCCTCACCCCCCACTGAGCAGCAATCGATCGGCGACCAAGGCCCCGAACAGGGCGAACAGGTAGACGATCGAATAGGCGAACAGGTTTTTCTCCGGGCGCATCGCCGCCGGATCGGTCGCATCGTTGGCAAGCACGCGCAGCGCGAGAACCAGGAACAGCGCGCTCAGCACTACCGCCGACCCACCGTAGATTGCCCCGGTCAGTCCGAGCGGCCACGGCGCCACCGCCGCGACGATCATCGGCAGCGTGTAGAGCGCGACATGGCGGCGGGTCGTCTTCAGCCCCGCCGTTACCGGCAGCATCGGCACCCCGGCGGCGGCGTAATCGCTCTTGATGAACAGCGACAGCGCCCAGAAGTGCGGCGGGGTCCACAGGAAGATGATCGCGAACAGCAGCACCGGGAGCAGCGTCACGTCGCCCGTCGCCGCGGCCCAGCCGATCAGCGGCGGAAAGGCGCCCGCAGCACCGCCAATGACGATGTTCTGCGCGGTCCGGCGCTTCAGCCATACCGTGTAGACCAACACGTAGAACAGGATCGAGACGGCGAGGATGCCGGCGGCGAGCGCGTTGGTCGCGAGGCCCATCAGCAGCACCGAAAAGGCGCCGAGCCCGACCGCGAAGTGGAGCGCGGTCTGGCGGTCCATCCGCCCGGCGGGGAGCGGACGGGCGGCGGTGCGCTTCATCTTGGCGTCGAGGTCGCTTTCATACCATTGGTTCAACGCGGCGGCGGCGCCCGCACCCAAAGCGATGCACAGGATAGCGGTGAATCCGAGCACCAGCGGCAGCCGCACCGGGGCGGCGAGCATTCCGCACAATCCTGTAAACACGACCAGCGTCATGACGCGCGGCTTGGTCAGCGCGAGCAGGTCGCGCCAATCGGTCGTCAAACCCTCGGTCGCGGGGGGATTCGTCAGGTCGGCACTGGTCACGCCCGCGTCATAGAAGCATGTCGCCAAGGTGGAAAGAGCCGCGTCGGGGTCATTGCGCGGGGCGGCGTCTTTGCTAGCCTGCGGAAATGCTTGGCCGATTCGCCTTCATCGCCGCGCTCGCTGCGCTTCCCGTCACCTTGCAGGTGCCGGCGGTGGCTCCGGTGCCGCCCGCCGCCACGCTGCATGAGGATCTGGTCAAGGTCGCGATCGAGACCGGCGAGGGGCGCATCACCGTCGCGCTCGACCGCGGCCGCGCGCCGCTGACGGTCGCCAACTTCCTGCGCTACGTCGATGCCAAGCGCTACGACGGGCAGAGCTTCTATCGCGCCATGCCCTACGACAAGGGCGGGTTGATCCAGGGCGGGATTACATCGGACGTCAAGCTGCTGTTCAAGCCGGTCGCGCATGAGCCGACGTCAAAGACCGGGTTGCACAATGTGCGCGGGACGCTGGCGATGGCGCGGCTCGAGCCGGGGAGCGCGCAGAGCGACTTCTTCATCCTGACCGAGGATATTGCGGCATTGGACGCGGGAGCGAGCGATCCGGGCTTCGCCGCATTCGGCCAGGTCGTCGAGGGGATGGAGGTCGCCGACAAGATCTTTCGCAAACCTGTGTCGCCGACCAAGGGTGCGGGGGCGCTGAAGGGGCAAATGCTTGATCCGGCAGTGAAAATCGTTCGGATGGTGAGAGTGAAGTAGAGCGGCCGGACATGCGAATGTTCCGAATGTTCACGGTGACGTAGGTTAAGGTTCGGCGACCGTTCTCGCGAAATTTGCTGGCCGACCAGTGCTGAGAAAGAGCTCAGCCGTCGTTGCATGAGTCGTGGGCTGTAGGACAGTGTTTTCTGATGACTGCTTCTGGTGGAAAGCGGACACTGGCGCCATCCTCAAAGGATGACCTGGAAATGCGCTTCAAAGCCCGAGGGGTTGTAGCTCAAGCGAGTCGTTGAACGGCCCATACAACGCTCGATGAGATCACTACCAAAACCTCGTCGATCCGGGGGATTTACGAGCGGTCCTCCAGACTCGACCCAGTCCAATTGAAGCGCCGAGCCTTTTTGCTGCTGGCTAACCCGCCATTCTATCCGAACGACGCCGCCTTGCTTGCTGAGCGCACCATATTTGGAGGCATTTGTCGCGAGTTCGTGGAGCGCCAAAGTCAGGGATAAAGCCCATTGGGGAGGTATCTTCACTTCCGGACCCGACAGGCGATAATTCTCTCCACGATAGTCCCGGTACGGCGCTAGCTCGGCCTTCAGCAGGTCACCCAAATCAGCACCACGCCAATCATCAAGCAGCATCAGGTCAACCGTCCGACCTATCGCTCCCAGTCTTTCAATTAAAAGATTTTCACATGTTTCCACGGATTCAGATGCGCGCGCCGTCAGTGACACCACGGAATTCACGACTGTCATCAGGTTCTTCAATCGGTGAGATATCTCGTGAGTGACGAGGCGGCGGGCTTCTTCTATCTGCTTTCGTTCACTTATATCTCGCAACACGACTGTCAGTATTCGTCGTCCAGCCAGATCGTGGCGCGTAAGGCCGGCCTCTATCGGAAATTCGTCCCCATTTTTCTTCAATCCGATCACATCTCTTCCACCGCCCATCGAACGGCTGGGTCTGGAGATCGAGCTACTGAAATTTTGGATGTGAACCTGATGCGAAGAATGAAATCTGGCGGGTAACAAGATATCTATGCTTTTGCCCAATACCTCACCGGCCTTGTATCCGAAGGTCTCTTCGGCTGATTTATTAAAGAGGATGATCGATCCTCTTTCATCGGTTGCAATTACCCCATCAGCCACGAGCGACAGAAGTTCGTCGGCAACTGCGCCGAGCGGAGTTTCTTCTGCGACTTCCACGTTCCCCCCCTCTGCGTGCCGGTGTTAGAATACACTCACGAGCAAAAGTCGCCAAAATCCGGACGCGTTCGGATCGGGATGCGAAAATAAATTGCGACGAAGTGGCCGGGATTGGGTCGTTAGCTGTCATTCCACGCAACGCCCTCACGGGGTTGATCGTCGATCCTGTCGCTTTGCGCAGGTCGACCGGCTGTCGGCGGCTCAACGAACAAGGGCGGCCGTGCTTTCGCAGGACCGCCCTTGATCATATGCGCCGCAAGCTTAGTCGATCTTGGGCAGGGTCTCGAACTGGTGGAACGGTGGCGGGCTGCTCAGCGTCCACTCGAGCGTCGTCGCGCCTTCGCCCCACGGGTTGTCGCCGGCCTTCTTGCCCGCCGCCAGCGACCAGCACAGGCTGACGAAGAACACCGCCATGGCGCCGACCGTGACCATGTAGCCGTAGGCCGACCGCATCTTCCACTTTTCGGCCGCTGGGGT
>JBKJMA010000111.1:0-5733 GCA_046596505.1 Sphingomicrobium sp. | reverse complement strand
GGGCGGCTGTGGGAGGACGATGTCGCCAGCCGGTTGGTCTATCTCGGGAGTCTTGCGCTGGGCGGCGAGGGCCAGCCCAAGGCCTATGGCGAGGATCCAGCACGCGATATGGCGGGGGTCGTTGAGCGGGTCGCGCCATTCGTGTGGCGGCTGGTCATCCCGTATCCGCGAAATGGAGCGAAGCTTGACGTGTTCGAGCTGACGCCGGTGGCCGATCAGCCCGAGTGACGGCCAGCCAAGTGACGACTAGCATAGGCGATCCGCATGAGGTTAGGGCGCACCTCGTCGCGGCGGCGTCGGCGGGACATGCGCTGACCTATTCGGAGCTTCTCGAGTTGCTCGGATATGGCTTTTCGAGGCCTAAGATGCGGGCGCTGTGCGTGACGCTCGGCGTGGTTGATCGGGCGGCGGCGGAACAGGGCGAGCCCGAGCTGGCGGTGCTGGTCGTGCGGCAGTCGGATGGGCTCCCGGGGCAGGGCTGGTGGGTCGCTGGCGGGGCGAGTGAGCATGACTATGTCGGGCCGTGGGAAGGGCCGCGGGCGGCGGCGCTGGTCGAGCGGTTGCAGGGCGTGGCGTTCGCCTATTGGGCCGGGCGCTCGCCTTGACGGGCGACCTCGGCTAAGCGCCCGGGGATGACCGAACGCACATTCACCGTCGCCGAGGATGACGACGGCATCCGCCTCGACCGCTGGTTCAAACGGCACTTGCCCGACACGAGTTTCAATATCGTGTCGCGCTGGGCGCGGACCGGGCAATTGCGCGTGGACGGCAAGCGCGCCGCGCCAGGCGACCGCGTCGAGACGGGGCAAGTCTTGCGCGTGCCGCCGCCCGAAGCCGCGCCGACCGAGGGCAAGCGCGTCGCGCGGCCGGTAGTGCTGCTGACCGAGGAGGAGGAAAGCTTCGTCCGCGAGATGGTGATCGAGAAGACGCGCGATGCTTATGTGCTGAACAAGCCGCCGGGGCTGGCTACGCAGGGCGGGACCAAGACCCACCAGCATCTCGACCGGCTGCTCGACGGGCTGGCCAACGAGGAGGGGCAGCGGCCGAAGCTGGTCCATCGCCTCGACAAGGATACGTCGGGAGTGCTGCTGGTGGCGCGGTCGGCGCGGGCGGCGGGGCATTTCGCGAAGACCTTTTCAAGCCGGACGGCGCGCAAGGTTTACTGGGCGCTAGTGATCGGGGTGCCTTCGCCGGAAGAAGGGATGATCGACGCGCCGCTGGCCAAGCAGCCGGGGTCGGGCGGCGAGAAGATGCATGTCGACGAGGGAAATGGCCAGGCGTCGAAGACCCGTTTCCGGACGATCGACATCGCCGGCAATCGCGCGGCGTGGGTCGAATTGCAGCCGCTGACCGGGCGGACCCACCAGCTGCGCGCGCACATGGCGGCGATCGGGCATCCGATTGTCGGCGATGCGAAATATGGCGGGGCGGATGCATTCCTGACCGGCGGGGTCAGCCGCAAGATGCACCTCCACGCGCGGCGGCTGCGGGTCGACGGGCTCGACGGCAAGCCGATCGACGTGACCGCCGAACTGCCGGCGCATTTCGCCGAGAGCCTCGGCATGCTCGGGTTCGAGGCGATGGCGGGCGACATGATGCCGATCGATACGCCCGACCCGGCGAAGTCGACCGAGGTCAAGATGAAACGCGTCGCGGCTGCGGCGAAGACCGCGCGCAAGGCCCGTAAGGGTGAGCGACGATCCCGTGGTGCCGCGCCCGTCGGCAAGCCATCGGGAAAGCCGCCAAGCAAGGGCGGCAAACCGGTCGCCCGCAAGCCGGCCCGGAAGCCGCGCTAAATGCATCCCGATCGCGCATTCCGTTGGGACGATGAACCGGCGATGCTGGCCGCAGCGGGCGATCTGGGCTGGGCGCGGCTGTTTGCAATGACCCCCGACGGCCCGCGGGTCGCGCACGTCGCCGTGCTGGTCGATGTGGCGCGGCGGGTGCTTCGGTTTCACCTGGCCAATGGCAACGCGATCATGGCGGCGCTGACCGGGGGGCCGGTGCTGGCGCTCTTCGAGGGTCCGCACGCCTATGTCAGCGCGAGCTGGTATCGCGCGCCGGAGGCCAATGTGCCGACGTGGAATTATGTCGCGATCGAATGCGACGGGCGGGTGGTCGCGCTCGGGCCCGATGCGCTGGTGGTGCTGTTGGACGATCTCGCCAAGTTTAACGAGGAAGCGGTCGGCGGCAACTGGTCGATGGCGGCAATGGACCGTCGCCGGTTCGACGCGATGCTGCTCGCGATTACCGCCTTTGAGCTGCCCATTGAAACGATGCGCGGCACCCGCAAGCTCAGTCAGAACAAGCCCGAAGCCGAAGTAGCCGCGCTGGCTGCCGGGGTCGAGCGGAGCGGGGCAGGCGAGCTGGCGGCGCTGATGCGGGGCGCGCAGTGACCCGGCTGGCGATCTTCGATTGCGACGGGACATTGGTCGACAGCGGGGCGACGATTTATGCGGCGCTGAAGACCAGCCTTGAGGCGCATGGCCGCGCGGTGCCGCCAGCCCGCGAGGCGCGGCGGGTGGTTGGACTGAGCCTGTTCGAGGCGATGGCGATGCTGGTGCCGAAGGCGGCCGGGAACGAGCTCGAAGCGTTGGCGGAGACCTATCGACTGGCGTTCCAGCGGCTGCGCTTGGCGGGCGAGGTCGAGGAGCCGTTGTTCGACGGAATCGCCGAACTGATCGACGCGCTGGCGAGCGACGGCTGGGTGCTGGCGGTGGCGACGGGGAAGTCGGATCGGGGGTTGCGCCATTGCCTTGAAACGCACGGGCTACACGGGCGGTTCGTGTCGCTGCAGACCGCCGATCGCCACCCGTCGAAGCCGCATCCGGCGATGGCGCTGGCGGCGATGGCGGAGGCCGGGGCCGAGGCGGCGCAGACGGTGATGATCGGCGATACGGCATGGGACATGGGCTGCGCTCGGAGCGCGGGGATCGGCGCGATCGGGGTCGGCTGGGGCTATCATGAAGCGGACGAATTGCTCGCCGGGGGCGCGCAGGTCGTCGCCGAGGAGCCGGCCGATGTGCTCGGGCTGGCGCGAACGTTGGTGAGGAGTGCGGCATGAGCGAAGTCAGCGAAGCGGAGTGGAAGCGGCGGTTTGCGCTGTTCGCGCTGGTCCGGTTGGGCGGCGTGGCGACGGTGATGCTTGGCATTGCCGTGGCGTTGACCGGGCTGGTCCGGCCGGGAGGGATGCCCGCGCTTGGCGCCGTGCTCGGATTTGTCGGGGTAGTCGAGGCGATCTTCCTGCCGCGTCTCGTGCGCAAGCGGTGGGAGCGCGAATGAGGCGGTTCTGGACGGCGGCGCGGGCGGTCGAGGCGGAAGACGGCTGGGGGGTCGAGCTCGACGGACGCCCGCTCAAGACGCCGTCGCGGGTGGCGCTGGTGGTGCCGGTGCGGGATATGGCCGAGGCGATTGCGGCGGAATGGTCGGGAGCAGGGGAGACGGTCGATCCGCGCGCGATGCCGCTGACCGGGCTCGCCAATGCGGCGGTCGACCGGGTTGCGCCCGATCCCGCGACATTCGCGGGAGGGCTGGCGAAATATGCCGAGGCGGACTTGTTCTGCTATCGCGCGGCGGTGCCGGAGAAGCTCGTCCAGCGGCAGGCGGCTCAGTGGGACCCGCTGCTGGCGTGGGCGCGTCGGCGGTTTGAGGTCGATTTTGTGGTGACCGACGCAATTGTCCATGTCGGGCAGCCAGCGGCAACGGTGGCGCGTCTCGGCCAGGCGGTGGCGGTGCTCGATGCGTACCGGCTGGCGGCGCTGTCGCCACTGGTGACGATCGGCGGTTCGCTGGTCGCGGCGCTGGCGGTGGTCGAGGAGGCGATGCCGCTGGACACGATCTGGGAAGCGGTCAGTCTCGACGAACGGTGGCAGATCGAGCAATGGGGTGACGATGACGAGGCGGTCGCCTCGCTCGCCAATCGCTGGACGGATTTCGAGGCCGCGGCACGGTTTCTGTCGCTGCTGGGTTAGCGCTGGGCGACGAGATCGCGGACGAAGGCGACGAGGCCAGCCTGGCGCCAGCGCTTCAATCGCTCGGCGGCAAGGATCGCGCGGACGTCGGCGAGGCAGGTCGCCTGATCCTCATTCACCAAGACATAATCATATTCGGCCCAGTGGCTGATCTCGCCCGCGGCGCGGCTCATCCGGCTGGCGATGATTCCGGCGCTGTCGGTGCCGCGGTCGCGCAGGCGGCGCTCGAGTTCGACCATTGACGGAGGGAGAATGAAGACGCGTACGAGGTCCTCGCCCATCGCCGCATGAAGCTGCTGGGTGCCCTGCCAGTCGATGTCGAAGAGGACGTCGCGGCCGGCCTTCAGCGCCGCCTTGATCGGGGTCTGGGGAGAGCCGTAATGGTAGTCGAACACCGGCGCCCATTCGGCGAATTCGCCCTCTTCGACCATGCGCGTGAAATCGGCGTCGCTGACGAAACGATAGTCGCGGCCCTCAACTTCTCCGGGGCGAATCGGGCGGGTGGTGGCAGAGACCGACATGGTCACGTCGCGGTCGGCGTCGAGCAGCATTCGGCTGATGGTCGATTTGCCCGCTCCGGAGGGCGATGACAGGACGATCAGCAGGCCGCGTCGCTTGCGGCCAATCGCCTGGTTCTGGTCGAGGTCCATGACCGCTGTTGCCGCGCCCGTGTCAGCACGTCAAGGAGGCTTTTGCTGCAGTGCAACAATTTTCTTGCAACCCACTGACGACTCGCGTATTGTGCACCGCAACATAGGAGTTGACTAATGAGTGAAGTTTCCACCGCCGTCGAAGGCGCGGTCGATACGGCGACCAAGAATGTTTCCGATGCGGTAACCGCCAACGCGACGGCCCCCGTCAAGGTCGTCACGACGGCCGCTCCCGTCACCAAGCCGATTGCGGCGAAGTCGGCCCCGCTGGCGGTAAAGGCCGCCGCCAAGCCGCGCATTGCCCGCATCAAGACCCCGGCGACTGCGGTCGTCGAGGCAGTCCGCAAGGTCAATCGTAAGGCGAGCGCAACCGTCGCCAAGCGCAAATATGTTCGCAAGGTTGCATCGCCGATCAAAGTCGCCGCCGTCAAGCCGTTCGCGGCCCCCACTTCGAACACTTATTTTCAAGGAACCAAGACCATGACCGATGCCACCAACTTCTTTGCCGGTTTCACCCAGTTGCCGGGCGCCGATAAATTTCAGAACCTGTTCGCCGATGCGGGCGAGAAGAGTCAGGAAGCCGTTCGTAAGAGCCAGGCATTCGCCGAGCAGCTGACAGAAGCCGCCAAGGCTAATTTGGAAGCGGTCGTCGAGGCGAGCCGCATCGCCACCGCCGGCGCGCGTGACCTCGGCACCGAGATCGTCGCCACGACCAAGTCGAGCGTCGAGCAGACCACCGCCGCGGTAAAGACGCTGACTGAAGCCAAGTCGCCGACCGAGTTTTTCCAGCTGCAGTCGGAAATGGTCCGCGCCTCGTTCGACCGCATGGTCGCCGACGGTTCGAAGTTCACCGAGCAGATGGTGAAGCTCGCCGGTGAAGCCGTGCAGCCGCTGTCGAGCCGCGCCAGCGTCAACGCCGAGAAGTTCAGCGAGCTGACGGCGTAACAAGAGCCTGATCGTTCGAGGCAGAAGCGCGTCGCGCTCCTGTCGAGAGCGTGAATGACGGTCTCGTCGAATACCAAGATTGGCTGACCTTCTTTCCTCGGTCAGTCAATCTTGGTATTCGACGAGACCGTCATTCACGCTCTCGACAGGAGCGCGACGCGCTTCTG
>JBKJMA010000088.1:0-13015 GCA_046596505.1 Sphingomicrobium sp. | reverse complement strand
GTGTCGGCGACGATGAACTTGCGCGTCGGGGTAGCAAAGAAGCGGTAGGCGACGTCGATCGTGATCCCCTGCTCGCGCTCGGCGGCGAGGCCGTCGACGAGCAGTGCGAAGTCGATTGCAGCTCCTTGCGTGCCGCTGCGCGCCGAGTCCGCCTCGAGCGCGAGCAGGGGATCACGATCGACGTCGCCTACCGCTTCTTCGCCACGGACAAGCGCAAGTTCATCGTCGCCGACACCCCCGGCCATGAACAATATACCCGCAACATGGTCACCGGCGCCTCGACCGCCGACCTCGCGGTGATCCTGATCGACGCGCGCAAGGGCGTACTGACGCAGACGCGGCGGCACAGCTTCATCGCCCATTCGCTCGGCATTCGTCATCTCATCCTCGCGGTGAACAAGATGGACTTGGTCGGTTGCTCGGCCGAGCGGTTTCACAAGATCGTCGAGGAATTTCGCATTGCTGCCGGGTCGATGGGGATAACCGAATTCAGTGCCATTCCGCTGTCGGGCCTGACCGGCGAGAATGTCGTAGATCGCGGTACGGCGATGGACTGGTACAAGGGGCCGACGCTGATCGAGGGGCTCGAAGCGGTCGACCTCGATACCGACATCGCGCTGCGTCGGGCGTTCCGACTGCCGGTGCAATGGGTCAATCGCCCCGACCAGAATTTCCGCGGTTTCGCCGGGCTGGTCGCGTCGGGCTCGATCGCGCCGGGCGACGCCGTGCGGGTCCTTCCGTCGGGTCGGACCTCGACCGTCGCGCGGATCGTGACGTTCGGGGGCGATCAGGCGTCGGCCATTGCGGGCCAGTCGGTGACGCTGACCCTGGCGGATGAGGTCGATTGTTCGCGCGGCGACGTCATTGCCGTTGCCAACGATCCGCCGCAGGTCGCCGACCGGTTCGAGGCGAGCTTCGTCTGGCTGAACGAGGAGCCGCTGGTTCCGGGCCGCGGCTATGCGTTGAAGCTGGCCAGCCAGACCGTCGGCGCGACCGTCCAGGCGCCGAAATACGAGATCAACGTCAACACGATGGAGCATCTCGCCGCCAAGACGTTCGAGTTGAACGCGATCGGCGTCGCCGAGATCGCCACCGACCGCCCGATCGTGTTCGCGCCCTATGCCGAGGACCGCTCGCTCGGCGGGTTCATCCTGATCGACCGGGTGACCAACGCCACGGTCGCGGCAGGGATGATCCATTTCGCGCTGCGCCGGGCGTCGAACATCCATTGGCAGGCGCTTACCGTCGACCGCGAAAAGCGCGCCAAGCTCAAGAACCAGCGGCCGGCGGTCGTCTGGCTGACCGGGCTGTCGGGGGCGGGCAAGTCGACCATCGCCAACCTCGTCGAGAAGAAGCTCAACCGAATGAACCGCCACAGCTTCCTGCTCGACGGCGACAATGTCCGCCACGGGCTCAACAAAGACCTCGGCTTCACCGAGGCCGACCGGATCGAGAATATCCGACGCGTCGGCGAGGTCGCGCGGTTGATGAGCGATGCCGGGCTGATCGTCATCACCGCATTCATTTCGCCGTTCCGCGCCGAGCGGGAGATGGTGCGTCAGATGATGGAGCCGGGCGAGTTCCTCGAGATCTTCGTCGATACGCCGCTGGCCGAGGCCGAGCAGCGCGACGTCAAAGGCCTCTATGCCAAGGCGCGGGCTGGCGAGCTCAAAAACTTCACCGGAATCGACAGCCCGTACGAAGCCCCGACTACGGCCGAGCTTCGGATCGACACGACGAAGTTGACCGCCGAGCAGGCCGCCGACGCGATCGTCGAGGCGCTGCTCGACCTGTCAACTTAACCGCGCCAGTTCGCCGGGAACTGGCGGCGCAGGGCTTCAACCTTCGGGCGGTCGTTGATGACGATGTACGGGTAGCTCGGGTTGCGGGCCATGAAGTTCTGGTGCTCGCGCTCGGCCGGGTAAAAACCCTTGAAGGGTTCGATCGTGGTGACGATCGGGCGGTTGAATACACGGGCTGAAGATAGCTGGGCGATGTAGGCGCGGGCGACCTTGGCCTGAGCCACGGTGGTCGGAAACAGCGCAGAACGATACTGCGTGCCGCTGTCGGGGCCCTGACGGTCCTTCAGCGTCGGGTCGGCGACGACCGAGAAATAGATACGCAGGATGTCGCCGTAGCTAACTTTGGTCGGGTCGAACACGACCCGGACGGATTCGGCGTGGCCGGTGGTGCCGCTCGAGGTCGCGTCATAACGGGCGGTGGAGGCTGCGCCGCCGCTGTAGCCCGAGCTGACGTCGATCACGCCCTTCACGTGGCGATAAACCCCCTCGACCCCCCAGAAGCACCCACCGGCGAGTACCGCAACTTCGCGATTGGCGGTGGCGGGGACATCGATTGTCGGACGCGGGGCGGTGACGAGGGCCGACGAAGAACCGGTGGCGGCGACGCCGATCAGCGCACCGAGCACGGCGAGGGGGATGAAAATCGGCCTGGTCATATGGTCTCTCCGCGAACGTTGCCGCGCTGATGGGCGCGGCTTGCTGAACGGAGGAGGAACGAGTGAAGCGCACGGGCAGATGCCGAGCCAAGTAGACACGCTAGACAGTGTAGCGCGTTTTTCGGTGGGGCCCGTCGCACCGAGACCAGCCCCGACAAGTAGACACGCTAGACAGTCCAGAGCGTTTTTCGCGGCCTCTTGCAGCGCTGTCCTGCGCGCTGAACGAAGCCCCGCCGGCAGCGTGAAAGCACCAGGCCGCGCGCGGCTGGTTTCGATGGTAGGGGCGGCCACTGGCATTTATCCTATTTGGCACATTTTGCCACAATAGGAAAGCACTAACATAGCCTCCCCCGCTCCCCCCATGAGACGGGGGAGCGGGGGCAGGGCCTTAGAACTTGTACCCAGCGCGGAGGCCGATCGTGCGCGGCGTGCCAGGCACGATGAGTGTCCGGGTGCAGATGCTGCACGCTGTGCTGCGATTGAGGTCGTTGCGCTTGTCGAACAGGTTCGCGACGTAGAGCTCGACATTGAACGAACGCCAGTCGAGGCCGGTAGCGGCATCGACCAGGGTGTAGGCGCGTAGCCGTCCGAGGAAGCCGTTCGGATCTACGCCCAAAGTTGGATCGAGAGTCCGCAGCGATGTGCTGGCGGAACTCTGATGAGCGACGCCGACCTGCACATGTGCCTTGGTCGTCCCGGCGATGTTCCAGCTGTAGCGCGCGGTGGCCGACGCCTTGAACCGCGGCGTGATCGGAAGGCGGGTGCCCGACGGCGCAACGATTGTGTCGCCGGTGCAGTTTGCGTCGGCAGTGAAGCCTTGGCAGATATTCCCCTTGGTCTTGGCGTCGTTGTAGGCCGCAGCCGCGTTCAGCGTCAGGCCGCCACCCGTGTAGCTGATGTCGCTTTCGATGCCGTTGATGGTAGCGTCGCGTCCGTTCTGGATCACGGTCAGCGAATTGAGGCCGAGGAAGCTGAACTGGAATTTCTTCCAGATCTGGTGATAGACAGCGGTGTTCCAGTGGACCGCGCCCCCCATCGCCGTAATCTTCACGCCCAGTTCGTAGTTGGTTAGATAATCAGGCTGATAGGGATCGCCGACCCGGCGATTAATCCCGCCCGGGCGGAAGCCGCGTGACCAGGTCGCGTAAAGCAGCGTGTTCGGGTTGGCCCGGAAGGTCATGTTGAGGCGGTGCGTGAAGCCACTGCCCTTGGCGCGCTTGGGCACGACCATGCCGTTGACGGCTTCGCCCACGTTCGTGCACGGCGTCCCCGCGAGGCTGCCGGTAGCGAATGTCGTGTCAGTCCCATTGAGTTGTGAATTGCGCAGCGTGTCGCCACTGGTCGTCAGGCAAGCCGCAACGCCCGTCTTGGTGCTGCCAGCAGCATTCGGCGGCGGATTGTCGTCGGCGCCCTGGAAATAGGCCGGATTGCGGCCGAACCCTGCGAAGCCGAACAAGCTGTTGTCATATTTGAACAACCGACCGCCGGCCGTGATCGTGAACTGCGGCGCGAGGTCAAAGCTTGCTTCGCCAAACAGCGCATAATCCTTGTCGACTCGCTTCTGCTTGGTCAGCCACAGGGTGCCAGGCCGGCCGTTGACGGACAGCAGGGGCCCCAGATTATCGATGATGTAATCCTGGAAGATGTTGTTCGACTGACGCTGGTAAAAGGCGCCGGCGAGAACCCGGAACGGCTGGTCCTGCGGGCTCGCGATGCGGAACTCCTGGCTCATCTTCTTGAAGTGATCGGTGCCGGTAATGTGCTGCCGCGGATCGATCGTGTTGCCGGCGGCGTCCTGATAATAAAAATAGTTCGCGAGGCCGCCATACGACGAATAGGCCTTGTCGTACGTGTCGGCGTAGTCGGTGTAGTCGGACGTGGTGTAGGTCTTGCGGTCAAGATAGGCGCCGGCATAAGTCAGGTCGAAATTCCCGATCTTGCCTTCGACGGTCAGCGCCGCCTGGGTAAACTTGTCCTTGCGCACTTCGGGGAAAAAGCGGTCGATCTTGAGGTCGCCCAGCGCCGGATCATAGCTGAAGTTGCCGTTGCTCTTCAGGTTCTGGTGAAGGACGGTCGGCGTCACGGTCCAGTTGTCGTCGAGATCGATCTTCAGCGCGGCACGTCCACCATAGGTCGTGGTATCGTTGAAGTTCTTCTTCACGAGATTGTTGTTGTTGACGGTGATTCCGTCGAGATTGCAGCCGACGACATTGTTATCGGCATCCCGGATCGCCGTCCCGCAGTAGGTCCGGCTACCGGCGACATTGTCGATAAAGCCCGCGTCACGCTGGACGTAGCCCACTCCGCGGAAAGCGATGCGGTCGGCGATCGGAAGATTGATCATCCCCTCGAGCTTGCCGCCCTGGCCGCCGTGGGCGACGGTGTTGATCTCGCCGTCGATCCGGCCCTCGGTGGTGTGCAGCTTGGGCTTGTTGGTGATGATGCGGATCGTGCCCGCCTGGCTCGAGGCGCCGTAGAGCGTGCCCTGCGGCCCGGCGAGGCTCTCGATCCGGGCAATGTCATAGATGTGGATGTCGAGCGTGCCACCGATCGTCGTGACCGGCTGCTCGTCGAGGTAGGTTCCGACCGACGGCAGCGAGCCCGAGTGGTTGCCGTCGCCGCCGGTCGCGACGCCGCGCATGTAGACGACAGTGACGCCGGGCTGGGTGGTCTGGAAGCTGACGGATGGAAGCTGCTTGGTATACTGCTCGAAATTCGAGATGTTGAGCTGGTCGAGCCGCTTGGTGCCGATCGCCTGGATCGAGAGCGGGACCTTCGACAGGTTTTCCGAACGCTTTTGCGCGGTGACGATGATCTCGTTCGACTCGGGGGCGGTGTCGCCGGTCGCGACCTGAGCCTTGGGCGGGGCCGGCGGGTCGATGGCGCCCGTTTGGGCGAGGGCAGGCGTGGCAAGCGCCGTCGAGGCCAGCAGGAACGCGCACTTACGCAAGGTCGAATTGGTCATGACTTACCCTCAATTTATGGCGGGAACGCTGCGCGCTCGGGACGTTGTCCGTCAACCACGCAAGTCACGCCCGCTGCAGTTTCGTTACGATTGTGTCCCAAAAGTCGCGGGTGCGGCGGGATAGGAGGCGGTGACCGGGCCGAGCGCATCGACCAGGTCGCCGATCCACGGTTCGTAATGGCGCCATTCGTCGAGCGCGTCGCGATAGATTGGCTGGCGGACCTGCTCGCTTGACGGAGTGCGGACGGCCCGCTCGGTCTCGTAGAAGCTGAGGCAGGCGGGGTCGAACGGCAAGTCGCAGGCGGCAAGGAGCGCGCGGACCTGAGCCTCGGTATCGTCGACAAGCTGTTCGTAGAAGATGCGGTGGACGCGGCCCGGGGCGACTGTGTCGATGTGGGCCATCAGCCGGACATAGTCGCGATAATAATGGCCGAGGTCGGCCAGGTCGTAGGTGAACGCCTGACCGCGCGCGAAATGCTGCCGGTAATTGGCGACGCAGCAGCCGATCGGGTGGCGGCGAATGTCGATGATCGTCGCGTTGGGCAGCGTCGCGAGGATGAAGGGGACGAACTGCCAGTTGTTGGGCAGCTTGTCGATGAATCGCGGGCGGTCGGTCTGGCGCTGGATCGCGGCGCGGCGAAGGTAATCGGCCCCGAGGTCTTTCCGTTGTTCGCGCGTGAGAGCCGTGAGTACGCCGGGATATTGGCCGGCGCTGCGGGCGAGGGCGGGGAGATCGGGAAGTTCGCCGGTGCCTTCGACTTGCGGATGGCTCGAGAGGATCTGTTCGACGAGGGTCGATCCGGCGCGCGGCATGCCAAGGACGAAGATCGGATCGCAGGCGGTCTCGCCGCCGCAGCCGGGCGCGAACAGGTCGGGCGTGGCGACGGCGATGCTGCGGTCGACCAGCGTGGTGACTTCGGCAGCGTGATAGGGCTGGCTTTCAAGGCGGAGGCTGTTGCCGGCAAGGTAATGGGCGAAGGCGGCGGCATGGTCCTTCGCGTCGTGCATTGCCTTGCCGAGCGAGAAGTCGAGGTGGACGCGGTCTTCGGGGCCGAGCGCGGGATCGGCCAGCACAGATCGCATGGTCGCGATGTCGGCGTCAGTGAAGCGGAAGGTTTTGAGGTTGGCGAGGCTCCACCACGCTTCGCCGAGGCTCGGCTGGAGGTCGAGCGCGGCGCGGTAGGCGGGGATCGCTTCGTCGAGCTTGCCGATCGTCTTGAGCATGGTGCCGAGGCTGAGCAGCAGGCGCGGCTGGCGCGGCGCGCGGGCGAGGACGGCGCGGTAGGTCGCGATCGCCTCGTCGAAGCGGCCGAGGCGGCCGAGGATCGAAGCCTTGAGGTTGAGGTGGCCGATCTCGTCGGGTTCCTCGGCGAGGATGGTATCGAGCTGGTCCAGCGCGTCGGCGTGGCGCCCGGTGCGGTTGAGGACCAGCGCGAGGTTGGCGCGCGCCGCGGTGAAGGCGGGCTCGAGCTCGATCGCGCGGCGGAGGAGGGACTCGGCGTCGCCCAGCCGGCCGATGCGACCGGCGAGCTCGGCCATCATGCGGATCGCAGCAACGTCGAACGGGTCGTCCTTGAGGTGCGCACGCAGCAACCGCTCGGCGACGTCGAGGCGATTTTCGACCAGAGCGGCACCGGCGTCGAGCAGGCGTTGCGGATTGGTTGAGGTGGCGAGGCGGGTTAGCACGTCTGACGGTTTGGCCGTGCGCGCGGCGCTAGGCAAGCCGGCGCGACTCGGAAATCTCGCATGCGAGTCGCGCTGCAAGACGGCCTCCAAAGCGTGGTAAACATGCGGAAAGTCCCAATTTGAGACCAGCGGAGACAAGTTTTTTGAGGGGTTTTGCCCGCTGTTGCGAGTCCGAAATGCGCACACGAGGGCGGAAACCAGCCCTTGTTAAACTTTCGCTAACCTCGATTATAAAAATGTCACAATCGGGTTCTACTGCGAAGTTGGTGTAAAGTTCATGCAGAATGATAAGTGCAAACTAGTCGCTCTACTTAGTTATCGTGACCAGACGAGCTCAATAGCCAGACAATTCGGAAGCGAGATTAGAAGATAGGCAAAACGTTAACTGAAAAATACTTCAATACCGCCTCAACGATTATCCGTGGCAGACTTGTCGGATAGCGGGCGGACTTGCCAAGTCGACCTTTCTGGTGGTTTAATTCTGATTGAAGCCCGGAGCTCCTCCACTTCGTTAACGATATCGGTCAACTGGCTGAGGCGAAGCTCCGCGTGACACTCGACCCGGTCAGGGGACCGTGGCGGCAGAAGGGTTGATCATGCGAAACGAAGATACTCCGCTGGGCGGCGCGCAGGGACATTCGGTTCATCAGCATATGGGGCAGGAGCCCACTGCGGCGGGCATGACCAGCCGGCACGCTCATGTACCCACCGCGCAGGGCATCGCACCGGCGCCCGCGCCGTTCGTGGTCCAGGCCAACGCGCAGCGCGTGATGCCGGGCGCCGATGGCGTCGTGACGCTCCCCGCCGGAGTTGAGCTCAACGACGTTCATGCGGTCGGCCGCGACCTCGTCGTCAACCTGCCCGATGGCACGCAGATGATCATCATCGACGGCGCGGTGTTCGTGCCCGAACTCGTTATCGGCAACGTCGAGGTGCCCGCCACCAACCTCGCCGCGCTGCTGATCGACGCCGAGCCCAAGCCCGCCGCCGGGCTGTCGCAATCGTCGGGCGGCAATTTCGCCGTGCCGGTCGGCCCGCTCGATCCGGGTGCGCCGCTTGGCGACCTGCTACCGCCGACCGATTTCGGCTACACTCCGCCTGAGTTCAAGGAACTCGCGCCGTTCATCAACAACAAGCCGTCGGTCGTGATCGACACGCCCGACCAGCCGGCCGGCGCGGCGAACGCCACGGCCTCGGTCAATGAAGGCGCGCTGCCGGTCGGCAGCAATCCGGCCTCGACCGCCGAGACCACCACCGGAACGATCGTTGTCACCAGCCTCGACAATCCGACGTCGGTGTCGATCAACGGCGTCGACGTGACCGGCATCGGCCAGGTCATTCACGGCGCTTATGGCGACCTCACCATCACCAACATTGTCGGTGGTGTCATCAGCTACAGCTATACGCTTGGCGCGCCGACCACCGGCGACACGACCCACGACCTGTTCACCGTCGTCGTAACCGATCGCGACGGCGACACCGCCAATGCGACGCTCGACGTAAAGATTGTCGACGACATGCCGACGGCGCGCGCTGACACGGACTCGATTGCCGCCGGTGCCTATGGCCCGGAAACCGGCAACGTCATCACTGGTGACGGCACGACCAGCGGCGCATCGGGCGCCGACACCAAGGGCGCCGACGGGGCCGCCGTCTCGGCGATCAGCGCCGGCAATGCGAGCGATTCGAGCTTCGACGGAGCCGGCAATCTCGTCGTCCACGGCCAATATGGCACGCTGACGATGGCGGCCGACGGCAGCTACAGCTATGTCCGCGATCCGGGCACGAGTGGCGGGGTGAGCGACGTGTTCAACTACACGCTCACCGACGGTGACGGCGATACGTCGAGCGCGACCCTGACGATCAGCATCGCCGATCAGACGCCGACGATCCTGATCAACCCCGACAGCGAAGGCGGAGGGACGACCGTTTACGAGAGCGGCCTGCCTGTGCGCACCGGTGAATCCGCCGGCTCGAACGCCGCCGCGAACAGTGAAACCACATCGGGCTCGATCACCTTTACTCCGGGCGATTCGCCCGCGGTGGTCGCAATCAACGGCACGCCGATCACGACGGTCGGCCAGACCATCGCCAATGCAACCGGCGTACTGACCATCACCAGCATCTCGGGCAACGCGATCGGGTACAGCTACACGCTGCTCGACAACACCTCGGGCGACAATACGACGCAGACCTTCACGGTCACCGTGACCGACCATGACGGCGACGTCGCGACGGGCAACCTTGTCATCAACATCGTCGACGACGTGCCGACGGCGGTGAACGACAGCGTCACGCAAGCTACCGAAAATGCGCCGGTGACGATTGCCGTCACCGCGAATGACACGTTTGGCGCGGACGGCGTCGACCTCGCGACCAAGGTCGCGGTGGTCAACGGATCGCTGACAGGTACCGGCAGCCTGGTTTACAACCACGACGGCAGCTTCACCTATACGCCGGGTGCGGGCGAAGCGGGTGATGTGACCTTCCGCTATACGATCACCGATGGCGACGGCGACGTGTCGACCGCGACCGCGACAATCCATCTCCAGCCGGATTCGATTCCAACGATCATCATCGCCGAGGGGTCGGACACGACCGTCGACGAGGCCGCGCTCAATCCGAACGGCTCGAACGCGGTATCGACCGGCGAGACCGCGACGGGTTCGCTGTCGATCACGACCGGAAACGACACGATCGGCACGCTGTTCGTCGGCGGCGTCAACGTCACTAATGGCGGCGTGGTGCACGGCACCTATGGCGACCTGACGATCACCGGAACGCCGGCGACCGGCTACACCTACAGCTACACGCTGCTGGTCGCGAGCGACGGTGATACCAATCAGGAGAATTTCGGGATCATCGTCACCGACAGCGATGGCGATCCGGCGTCGACCAACCTGGTTATCCACATCGTCGACGACATGCCGACGGCCGTCGCCGACAGCGCGACGCAATCGCCCGAAAATGCCCCTGTTCATGTCGACGTGTTCGCCAACGACACGGCCGGCGCTGACGGCGTCAACCTGACCACCGGCGTCGCCGTCGTCGGCGGTTCGCTCACTGGGACCGGCAGCCTTGTCTACAACCACGACGGCAGCTTTACCTACACGCCAAGCGCCGGCGAGGAGGGTGACGTCACCTTCCAGTACACGATCACCGATCATGACGGCGATCCGTCGACCGCGACAGTGACGATCCACCTACTGCCCGACTCGATTCCGACGGTGATCATTGCCCAGGGGTCCGACACCAGCGTCGACGAAGCAGCCTTGTCGTTCGGTTCCAACCCGAGTTCGACGGCCGAAACCGCCGCCGGCAGCTTCAACATCACCACCGGCGGCGACACGCTTGCCAGCCTGGTCGTCGGCGGCGTCAACGTCACCGGCGCAACGACCGGGTCGCCGATCGTGGTACATGGTGCCTTTGGCGATCTTACCGTGACGTCGGACGGCGCGGGACATTACGCCTACAGCTACACGTTGCTGGTCAACACCAGCGGCGACACGACGCATGACGATTTCCACGTCGTGGCAACTGACAGCGATGGTGATCCGGCGTCGACCGACCTCGTCATCACCATCGTCGACGACGTGCCGACGGCGCATGCCGACACCAACAGCGTTGGCGAAGGCTCGACCCTGAACGTCGCGGCGAGCGGGGTGCTCGGCAACGATGTGTCCGGCGCCGACGGCTATGCCGCGGGCGGCGGGGTCGTCGGCGTTGCCGCCGGCACCAACACCGCGGTTGTGCTGAGCTCGGGCGTGGGGACGGCGATCACCACCTCGCTCGGGACGCTGACGCTTTATGGCGACGGTCACTACACCTATGTCTCCAACGCGAATGCGGTGACGAGCGATACGGTCGATCACTTCGTCTACACGATCAAGGACGCCGACGGCGACACCTCGACCGTCACGCTCGACATCACGGTCAACAATGTCACGCTGAGCGCGCAGAACGTCACCGGTTCGGTGTTCGAAGCCGCGCTCGACCTTACCAAGGATGGTGCCGATCTCGCCGCCGGGACGGTTACCGGGTCGAACCCGGGATCGACCGGCGAGACGGTAACGGGAACGCTGGTCAACGCCTTCGCGGCGGCGAACGGCTACACTCCGCAGACGGTGACCAACAGCCTGGGGACGTTCGCCCTCGATTCCAGCGGTCACTATACCTACACGCTGACCAGCCCGATCATCGGGACGCAGGCGAACAACGGCCCGAACAACGAAGTGCCGCTGCAGGTGTTCACCTACACGGTGGTCGACGCCAACGGGAACAGCACGACCGGCACGATCAGCATCACCATCGTCGACGACGTGCCGACGATCTCGGCATCGTCGACCCAGCCATCTTTGACGGTCGACGAGACCAATTTGTCGATCAATGCGTCGGCGAGCTTTGCGGGTGTGTTCACCTCGTTGTTCGGGGCGGATGGCCCGGCGGCTTCGAACGCGACGGTTTATGTGCTGGGGATCAGCGCGCCGGGCGCGGCGAGCGGATTGACCGACTCGCTGACCGGCCAGTCGATCGTGCTGGTGCTCAACGGGTCGGTGGTCGAGGGCCATGTCGGCACCGCGGTCGGCGCGCTGGCCTTCTCGGTGAGCATCGATGCTGCCGGCTCGGTCACGCTCGACCAGGTCCGGGCGGTGATCCAGCCCACCGGGACGAACCCCGACACTAGCGAGGGTGTCTCGCTGTCGGCGGACAATCTGATCACGCTGACCGCGACGATCACCGACAAGGACGGCGATCAGGCGAGCGCGACGGCCAATATCGGCCAGAACCTGACGTTCCTCGATGACGGTCCGCGCGCATTCACGCCGGACTCGACCGCGGGACTGGATGGCGACGGTGCGGGCAACCCAGTCACGGGTAGCCTTAACCTGAACATGGGCGCGGACGGCCTGGGCGGCCTGAAGTTCGATATCGGCACTCTTGGAAGCGTCGATGCGCAGGTTGCGGCCGTCGACAGCAATGGCAATTTGCTCAAGCTCGGTGGGCTGCAGCTGTACCTCTATGGCGATGGCACCAACACGCTGACGGCGACCACGGGCACCAGCGCAAGCAATGGTACCATCGGCTTCATCGTCCATTTAAATCCTGACGGGACGTATACGTTCGACACCGTGAGCGGCATCATCACCAACGGGACGGGCACAAACTTCGCCAACCTGACGAGCGCGGCGGCCGGCAACGTCGAGTTCCGCGGCGTCGGTGCGAACGATCCCGCAACACCGATCGATGCGCTCCTTTCGGGCCACGGCGCGACGGGTTTACCCGGAACGATCAACACGAGTTCAACCTCGATCGGGATCGACAACCAGTCGGTTAATCCGAATGAGGCGGTACGGATCGATTTCGTCAACAGCCTCGTCACCGATGCCACCAGTCCCACTGGCTTCGGCGATAGCGGACACGCCGAGACGACCCGCTTCACCGAAGTGATCCCCCAAGTTGGCGGATCGCCTTCGAACACAGTGTCGATCCTCGTCCATGCGATCGAAGCCGATGGAGATAAAACATATCAAAACACGTCCGTGAGCGGCCCGGAAGCTGGCGAAACCTTCGTTGCGGCGACATCGGTAACGCTGACGGACGTTGGCACGGGCTTAAGCTATACCTTCCTCACGAGCGGGAGCCAGGGTGGCTTCACGGTTACCTTCAATTCCGGTGGGAACAACGGCATCCTGATCTCCGGCCTGCAGGCCGGCGACACCTACGCGTTCACCACGGCCAGTAATTTCAGCGCCGTGCTGGTCGAAGCGCCGAACGCGAACACGACTACGTTCGATCTCGGCATCTTCTCGATCGGGGCGGCCGCTGTGGCTTCGCCGATCGACCAGAACTTCACCGTGGTCGCGACCGACGGCGACGGCGATACGGTCAATGGGACCCTGACGACG
>JBKJMA010000222.1:0-4031 GCA_046596505.1 Sphingomicrobium sp. | reverse complement strand
GGCGCGGCGGCCGAGTGCCTTGATCTCTTCGCCGAACACCGAGCGGCCGTTGAGCAGCATTTTGAAGCCATTGTAATCGGCCGGATTGTGGCTGCCGGTGACCTGGATGCCGCCGTCGACGCCGAGCGTCGCGGTGGCGAAATAGAGCATCGGGCTTGGTCCCATGCCGATGCGGACGACATCGAGCCCGCTCGCGGTCAGCCCGTCGACCAGCGCGGCCTCGAGTTCGGGGGAATGAGTGCGGCCATCGCGGCCGACGGCGATTTTCCTGGCACCTTCGAGGATGGCGAGCGCGCCATAGCTGCGGCCGAGTGCGCGGGCGTCGGCGGCATGCAAGGTCTTCCCGACCACCCCGCGCACGTCATATTCGCGCAGGATCGACGCGTGAAACTCGTGGCTCATTAATACCCCTGTGCGTGACGTCAGCCCGAAGCGGCGATCGGCTCGGGCTGCTCATTGACCGATGGAATTGACAAACCCGCGACCATTTCACGAAGTTCCTGCCGCGCCGCGATATGGCTGAGGCCGACATCGCCGAGCTGGGCGAGATCGAGCAGGGTGAGGCCCTTGGGGAACAGTTCGCGGTAAATGACGCGCTCGCCAAGTCCTGGGATGACGCGGAAGCCAACTCGGCGCGCGAGCTCGTCCATCGCCGCGCCGACCCGGTGGAGGTTGTGCGACTGGATATGCTGGAGGCGGTTGCGGAGCACGACCCAGTCGACCGACTTGCCGGTCGTCTTCGCGCGCTGGGTGCGGCTGTTCCAGATCAGTTCGGCGTAGAAGCTGGGCTTGGTGATCTTGAAGGTGTCGGGGTGGACCTGGCCGATCAGGTCGAGGTCGACGAAGCTGTCGTTCATCGGCGTGACGAGCGTATCGGCACGGACGATCGCGGCGCGGGCGACGGGGTCGTCGCGGCCCGGCGTATCGATCACCAGCACGTCGCATTGGGCCGAAAGGCGGTCGATGGCGGCGTCGAGCGCGTCGGTAGTCTGGTCCTCGAGCACTTCGTAGACGGCGTGCGCCAGCGGCTCGCCAGTGCGGCGGATCGTCGCGTCGCGATTTTCGAGATAGCGGGTGGTGGTGCGCTGGCGGCTGTCGAGGTCGAGCGCGCCGACGCGGTGGCCCGACGCGGCGAGCGCGATTGCGGTGTGGACCGCGGTGGTCGATTTGCCCGTACCGCCCTTTTCATTGGCGAAGACGATGAAATGCGGTTGGCTCATTGCGGCCTCGGCCCCCTGAAACTAAGGAGCTTCGTCTACCGGAGGGGGGAAATCCTTGCAAATCATCCGTGACTTAGCGGCGTTGTGCCCGGCGATCGCCGCGTTGCGGGCCAGGGGTACGGCTGGCCGCGAGCGAATTGCGCTCGTCCCGACGATGGGCGCGCTCCATGCTGGGCATATGGCGCTGGTCACCGAGGGGCGGCGACGGGCAAGCCAGGTGGTTGCGACGATCTTCGTCAATCCGCTCCAGTTCGGCCAGAACGAGGATCTGGACCGCTATCCGCGGCGCGAGGCGGAAGATCTGGCGATGTTGGACGAGGCGGGGTGCGATCTCGTCTGGCTGCCGACCGCGGACCAGCTGTATCCGCCCGGTTTCGCGACCAATATCAGCATCGCCGGGATCAGCGAGCTGTGGGATGGCGCGGCGCGGCCGGGGCATTTCGACGGAGTCGCGACGGTGGTGGCGAAGCTGCTGATCGCAACGATGCCCGACGTCGCGCTGTTCGGGGAGAAGGATTACCAGCAGCTCGCGGTGATCCGCCGGCTGGTCGCCGACCAGGGGCTGCCAATCGAGGTCGCGGGGGTGGCGATCGTGCGCGATGCGGACGGATTGGCGCTGTCGTCGCGCAATACGTATCTGTCGAGCGATGAGCGGGGGCGGGCGGTGGCGTTGCCGCAAGCGCTGAGGTCGGCCCGAGATACGATACGCGCTGGTATGCCAGTCGAGGATGCGCTCGGTGCGGCGCGCGCGACGCTTGCCGCAGCGGGATTCACCGACATCGACTATGTCGCGCTGGTCGATGCAGCGTCGCTCGAACCGCTCGCGACGCTGAGCGGCGCGGCGCGGCTGGCGGCGGCCGCGAAGCTCGGGACGACGCGGCTGATCGACAATATCGCGTTGTAATCGGGGGAGGCTGACGAGGTAATTACCGCGTTAACCATTTGTTCGCAGTTACAGGTTGAAAGTCGGGTCATCAGGGACAGGGGTTCAACCGATGGCCGCAATTTCACAGAAGAGTGCCGATTTCCTCCTCCGCAGCCGGCTTACCGATGCCGAGCGCGGCGATGTCGAGGCGCTGTTCGAACTGGGTGTGTGCTATTCGACCGGCCGCGGCGGGATCGCGGTCGACCTGGTCGAGGCGCATAAATGGTTCAACCTGGGCGCGCTGTCGGGCGACAACCGCTCACAGCAATGCCGGGCGGAAATCTCGATCGAAATGACTGCTCGCGAGATCGCCGAGGCGCAGCGCCAAGCGCGCTCGTGGCTCGCGGTCAGCGGCGGGCAAAAGTACGCGGCCTAGTCTTTCTCGGCGGAAGCCGGGATGATGTTTACTTCACGACGACCGTCACTTCGCGCCGGTTCTGGGCCCAGGCGCTTTCGTCCGCTCCAGTCGCGACGGGCTTTTCCTTGCCCCAGCTGGTGACCAGCAGGCGGGTCGCCGGCACCCCTTGCGCCACCAGAAAATCGCGCGCCGCATTGGCCCGCCGCTCGCCCAAAGCCATATTATATTCGCGGGTGCCGCGCTCGTCGGCATGACCTTCGATCGAGGCGCGGACCGTGGGGTTCGCCAGCAACCATTTGGCTTGCGCCGCCAGCGTGGTGCGCGACGGGCCGTCGACGTCCGACTTGTCGGTTCCGAAATAGATTGTGTCCGATCCCGCCTTGGCGATGAGGTCGGCCTGCGATCCGGGGAGTTCGACGAGGCCGACATCCTCCTCGTTGGCGGTGGTCGGCGCGGCCTGGGTCGCGACCGGCGGAGTCGTCGTGACCGCCTTGTCGCGGCGGGCGCAGGCGCCGGTCGCTAGCAGTGCGGCGACGAGAGCGAGGCTGATGGTCTTGCGCATGGGGAAATCTCCTTGTGAGGCTTAGCGCTGGAGCGGCGACCAGCTGGGGTCGCTGCCATCCTGGGGGGTGGGCAGGCGGCGCGGATTTCCGCCATTGATGTTGACCGCATAGAGGCTGGTCTGGCCGGTGCTGCCCTGGCGGATGCGGTTGAACATGACGAACTGGCCATTGGGCGCCCAGCTCGGTCCCTCGTCTTGCCACGCGTCGGTGAGCAGGCGTTCGCCTCCACCCGAGGCGCTCATCACGCCGATGCGGAACTGGCCGGCGATCTTGGTGAAGGCGATGAGGTCGCCGCGCGGGCTCCAGGTGGGAGATGCGAAGCGGCCGCCTCCAAAGCTGATCCGCTTCTGGCCCGATCCGTCGGCGTTCATGACATAAAGCTGCTGGGTGCCCGAGCGGTCGCTTTCGAACACGATGCGGCTGCCATCGGGCGAGTAGCTGGGCGAGGTGTCGGCGCCCGGCGTGTCGGTCAGCCGGCGCGGGGTGCCGCCGTCGGCATCGACCACATAAAGGTCGGTATTGCCGCCCGCCGCCATCGAGAAGACGACCTGTCGGCCGTTGGGCGAAAAGCGCGGGGCGAAGGTCAGGACGAGGCCGGGGACGAGGCTTCGCGACGTGCCGCTGGCGACGTCCATGATCATCACGCGCGGGCGGCGGCCGGCAGTGGTCATGTAGACCAGCTTGTCACCGCGCGGGGAGAAACGCGGGGTGGTGACGGTGGCCGACCCGGTGGTCAAATAGCGGTGGTTCGAGCCGTCCGAATCCATGATCGCGATGCGTTTTATGCGGCGGTTCTTGGGGCCGCTCTCGGCGACATAGACGATGCGGGTGTCGAGAAACGGCTGTTCGCCCGAGAGGCGAGCATAAATGGTGTCGGCGCATTTGTGCGCGGCGCGGCGCCAGTCGGTAGCGGCGACGGCAAAGCCCTGGCGAGCCAGTTCGCGCCCGGCGGCGACATCGTGAAC
>JBKJMA010000168.1:0-4805 GCA_046596505.1 Sphingomicrobium sp. | reverse complement strand
GCGCGGCGATGTTGTCGCGCGCCTGGGCAGGGCGGTTGTCGCGCAGGCGGTGGACCAGCGCGTTAACCCACCGCGCCGGTCCCTTGGCGCGCGCCGCGTCGCGGAGGCTGACGGCGTTGGCCATGAACAATTCGGCGAGCGTGACCGGGTCGGGCGACGACCATTCGCCGCGCTCCCACGCCTTGTACCAACCGACCGAGCCCGAGGTCGCGACGCGGACCAGCGCCATCCAGCTGTGGAGGTTGACGACCGCGACCGGGCCCGGCGCGTGGAAGCCGACGCGGCGCGGGGTACCGTCGGGGGTTATGCCGTCAATTCCTCCGATCAGCAGCCGTTCGTCGAGCTGGTCGACAACCCGCGCGAAGGCCGGCGCGACAAGGCGGCCGAGCCAGCCGCCGCCGGTCGCGAAGTTGCGGTCTGCGGTAAGGAGATGCTGTCCGCGCGTGGCCATCGCTGGAGCTGTGCTAGCCAGCGCGGCCCAAGGCAAGCGCGGCGTTCTTGTCGTCGCGCCCTGCGGCGAGGGCGCTTAGGGCCCGTTCCCGCGCTTCGCGATGGCCGATCAGCGGCTGCGGGTAGTCGACCGGACGGAAAACGGGGTCGTGGATGTCGGCGTCGGCGAGGTCGGCAAGTTCGGGCACCCACTTGCGGATGTATCGCGCCGCGTCGAACTTGGCCGACTGAGACAGCGGCGCCATGATCCGCGCAAACGGCGATGAATCGCTACCGGTCCCCGCGGTCCACTGCCAGTTGAGGCTGTTCGAGCCAAGGTCGGCGTCGAGCAGCCTGTCCCAGAACCACGCCGCACCGCGCCGCCAGTCAACCAACAGGTGCTTCACGAGGAAGGAGGCGGTGATCATGCGCACGCGATTATGCATCCAGCCGGTGGCTGACAGTTGGCGCATTCCGGCGTCGACGATTGGATAGCCGGTGCGGCCACGGGTCCAGGCGGTGAAGTCGGACTCGGCTTGCGGGCCAGTGCGCCAGCGAGGCTCGGCGCGGGTCGAATGGCTGGCGATGTCGGGCTGGCCGAGGAGGACGGCGCGGGCGAAATCGCGCCACGCGAGCTCTTTGAGGAATGTCGTTGCGTCGGGACCAGCACAGGCGTGCCAGACCGTACGCGGGCTGATCTCACCGAAGTGGAGATGGGGCGAGAGGCTGCTGGTGCCAGTCTCCGAAGGCAGGTTGCGGCGACGGTCATAATCGGCGGCGTGCGCGGCGAAGGCATCGACCAGGCGCGCCGCGCCTGCCTCGCCGGGGTGCCAGTCGGCAAAGCCGGTCGACCAGTCGGGGTTGGTCGGCAGTAGCTGCCAATCCTCGATCCGGTCGCTTGCGACAGCGATCGCCGGGAGTTCGATCCGGGTCGGCGCGGACTTCGGCTCGTCGGGCGGGAGGTGCGCGGTGAGTGCTCGATAGAAAGGCCCGTAAACCTTGAACGGGGTGCCGGCGCCGGTCGTGACCCGTTCGGGCGGGACGAGCGTGTCGCCGTCGTGGAGGATGAAGCGGCCGCCGAAACGCTGGCCGAGCGCGGCGTCAACGGCGCGCCACCATGATTCGTACAGGCGATTGGCGTGAATGCTGGTCGCGCCAATCTCCTCGGCGACCGCGGCGACGGTCGCGGCGGCGGGACCGCAGCGAAGGATGAGGCTGCCGCCGATCGCCTCGAGCGAACGGGCGAGGCTGGCAAGGCTGTGTTGCAGCCACCACCGCTGCGCCCCGCCGATGCGCCACTCGCCGGGGGTGTCGTCATCGAGGACGTAGAGGCAGGTGGTCGGACCCGCCTCGATCGCGGCGAGCAAGGCGGGGTTGTCGGCAACGCGGAGGTCCTGGCGGAACCAGTGGAGGGATGTCAGGGACGGCATTCGGTTCGGATCGCCTTGAGCGGGGGGCCGACATCGCTTTGCAGGAGCAGCGCGCGCGGGGTTCCACGATAAACTTCGATCGTGACGGCGGGTTCCGGGCCCGGATCGAACGACGACGCGCCGCCGCGATGCACCACGCGCATCGGGGCGGCGAGGTCGAGGTAGGCGTGGCGGCGACCCTGGCGGGCGGTGAAGGAAACCGATCGCGTCGGCGTGACGAGCGCGTCGGGGGTGAGGCGGAAAAGCTGTTGGCCGTCAACGACGTAGCAACCGGAAAGGTCGCCCAGGTCGCGCTTGTCGATCGGGTGACCGCGGACAAGCGAGACGACGATCATCCCGATCGCGAACAGGGCCAAGACGGTGGCCAGGAGCTTCCCCGTGGTCGTCGTCGACATCGCCATCAGCCCCTCCCCCTCGACATTAACTCCCTTAACTACGGCAGCGACGAACCGCGACTATTCGGCCCGCGGTTCCTTTTCGACCTGCCAGCTTTGGCCCTTGGCGACGAGGGCCTGGAGGTCGACTTTCTTGCCTGCACTAACTGCTTGGTTTTGCTCAAGTACCGCGCTTTCGAAGGTCGGCGCGGGGTCCTCGTAGATGACGCCGAGCGCGACCGGGAAACCGGCGGTGGCGGGCATTTCGATCAGAAGCTGAGCGAGCGTGCGGTTCTTGAGGTCATGAACGAGGACCGCGGGGTCGGTTGCGTCGACGATGATGAGGGCCATACGGTCGCGGTCGAATGACAGGCCCTTGGTGCCGGCGGCGAACAGCATTTTCTCGCCGGCCTTGAGCCACAGCTGGCGGTCGGCGGCGAACTCCTTGGCGGTGAAACTGGCGAAGACGTCGTCGTTATAGACGACGCAATTCTGGAAGATCTCGACGAAGCTCGCGCCCTTGTGGGCGTGGGCGGCTTTCAGCACGTCGGGGAGGTTCTTGTTGACGTCGATCGCGCGGGCAATGAACCGCGCGCCGGCGCCCAGCGCGAAGCTGCACGGGTTAGCGGGGCGGTCGACCGAGCCAAACGGGGTCGAGGGCGAGCGCGTGCCGATCCGGCTGGTGGGCGAATATTGGCCCTTGGTCAGGCCGTAAATCTCGTTGTTGAACAGCAGGAACTGGCAGTCGAGGTTGCGGCGCAACAAGTGCATCGTATGGTTGCCGCCGATGCTGAGTGCGTCGCCGTCGCCGGTGATGATCCACACGTCGAGCTCGGGATTGGCGAGCTTGACCCCGGTCGCGACGGCGGGCGCGCGGCCGTGGATGGTGTGGAAGCCGTAGCTTGCCATGTAGTAGGGAAAGCGGCTCGAGCAGCCGATGCCGCTGACGAACACGGTGTTTTCGCGTGCGACGCCAAGGTCGGGCATGGTCCGCTGGACGGCTTTCAATACGGCATAGTCGCCGCAGCCAGGGCACCAGCGCACCTCCTGGTCCGAGGCCCAGTCCTTCGCGGTGGTGGTCGCCACGATCTTGGTGATCTCGTTCATGCCTTCAGCCAACCTTGTTGAGATAATAGAGGATGAGCAGGATGAGCCCGAGCATCATGATCAGCGGTACGGGATTAATCTGTTTCATGCGCTGAATTCCGGCGAATGTTCCCAATGTTCGCGGTGACGTAGGCTCGGATTGGCGCGCGTATTCATCGCAGCATCGCCTCGATCGCGTCCTCGACCTCGACGATGCGGAACGGTTGGCCGCTGACTTTGTTGAGCGGCTTCGCATCGACAAGGAAGGCGTCGCGCAGGATGGTCTTGAGCTGCCCGGTGTTCATCTCGGGGACGAGGATATGCTCATAACCATGCAATAGGACAGACAAATTTTTGGGCATGGGCGCGATGTGGCGGATGTGGATGTGGGCGACGTCGAGGCCCTTTGCCCGGGCGCGGCGAACCGCTTGGTGGATCGGGCCGTAGGTCGAACCCCAGCCGACCACCGCGAGCTTGCCGCCCGGATTGCCGTGCGTGATCTCCTGATCGGGGATCGAGTCCGCGATGCCCGCGACCTTGGCGACGCGAACGCGGGTCATTTCGGCATGGGCTTCGGCGGAGTAATCGATGTTGCCCGACCCTGGCGCCTTTTCGATACCGCCGATGCGATGTTCGAGCCCGGGGGTACCGGGCTTGATCCACGGGCGAACATTCTCGGCGTTGCGGGCGTAGGGCATGACCCCCTCGCCTTGCGTCGGCGGGTCGGTGTGGAACGCGACAGGGAACGGCGCATAGCCCGACATGTCGGGGACTTTCCACGGCTCGGCGGCGTTGGCGATATAGCCGTCGGACAGGAGCAGGACGGGGGTCATGTAGCGCACCGCGATGCGGCACGCCTCGATCGCGCAGTCGAACGCGTCGGACGGCGAGCGCGCGGCGATGACCGGGATCGGGGCGTCGCCGTTGCGGCCATAGACCGCCTGGTAGAGGTCGGACTGCTCGGTCTTGGTCGGCAGGCCGGTCGAGGGGCCGCCGCGCTGTGAATTGACGATCACCAGCGGCAGTTCGGTAATGAAGGCGAGGCCCATCGCTTCGCCCTTGAGCGCGATACCGGGACCCGAGGAGGAGGTGATGCCGAGGTGGCCGGTGTAGCTCGCGCCGATCGCCGAACAGATTGCGGCGATCTCGTCCTCCGCCTGGAAGGTGGTGATGCCATATTCTTTCAGCCGGCTGAGGTGGTGGAGCAGCGGCGACGCGGGAGTGATCGGATAGGAGCCGAAGAACATCGGCAGGCCGGCCAGCTGGGCGCCGGCGACGAGGCCGATGGCGAGCGATTCGGCACCGGTGACGGTACGGTAGAGGCCGGGCTCGGCGGGGGCGGCGGGGATGTGGTGCTGACGAACAGACCCGCCGATTTCGACCGTCTCACCGTAGGCGTGGCCAGCGTTGAGCGCGGCGATATTGGCCTCGGCGAGGGTCGGGGCCTTGGCGAATTTCGTCGTCAGCCAGTCAGTAATCGGTTGGC
>JBKJMA010000125.1:0-12232 GCA_046596505.1 Sphingomicrobium sp. | reverse complement strand
GTTGAGAGCGGCGAACAGCGTGGTCGTGCCGTGCCGCTTGTAGTCATGGGTCATGATGCCGGCGCGGCCCTTCTTCATCGGCAGGCCGGGCTGGGTGCGGTCAAGCGCCTGGATTTGGGACTTCTCGTCAAACGACAGCACGACCGCATGGGCTGGCGGATCGACATAGAGCCCAACGATCTCGGTGAGCTTCTCGGCGAAGGCCGGGTCGTTCGACAACTTGAAGCTGCGCCAGCGGTGCGGACTGAGACCGTGTGCCTTCCAGATCGTCTGCACCGTCGAGGCCGCAAGGCCGGCCACCTTGGCCATCGCACGCACTGTCCAGTGGGTCGCCTCGTGCGGAGGCGGCTCCTGCGTCAGGCGGACGATCTCAGCGACACGCTCCGGCGGGATCGGTGCCTTGCCGGGCGGGCGGGACTTGTCGCGAAGCAGGCCATCGACGCCTTCGTGCATGAAGCGCTCCTGCCAGCGCCATACGCAGGTCTTGGACTTGCCGGTCTCGGCCATGATCGCCGAAGTGCCCAGACCATCGCCGCTCAGCAGGACAATGCGTGCCCGCCAGACGTGCTTCTGCAAGCTGCGGGGGGCCGCGGCAATGTCGCACAAACGCTGACGGTCGGCCGAGGATATGGTGAAAGTGATGCCATCGCGCATCCTCCCAGACTCGCACGCCAGCGGAACACTGGGAATCCCCAATCGGACTCTTTCGTTCCGGTCAATCCACTAGATCCTGCGCGCCGGCAATCCCAAGCTTGTCAGCGAAGCGCGCGCGCCGCATGGGGGGCAATGGCCCGCAAGCGCTCCTCCAAACCCTTGAGCAGTTCCAACCATCCCCGCTTCTGGGGCAAGCATGCCGTCGCCGCCGCGCTCGACAATCCCGAACGGCGCGTGCTGCGCGCCTGGTCGACGCGCGAGGCGGCAGCGCTGATGAACTTCCCGCCCGAAATGCAGGTGACGATGGCCGATGTCGCCGATCTCGGCCGGCTGGTTCCGGGCGACGCGCCGCATCAGGGAGTGGTGATCGAGGTCGCGCCGCTCGAGGATATGTGGCTCGGCGACATGCTCGCCGACGCGTCCGAGCGGGCGGTGCTGCTGGTCCTCGACCAGGTCACCGATCCGCACAATGTCGGCGCGATCCTGCGCTCGGCGGCGGCGTTCGGCGCGATCGGGATCGTCACCCAGGACCGTCATTCCCCGCCCGAAGGCGGCGCGCTCGCCAAGGCCGCCTCGGGCGCGCTCGAACGGGTGCCGTGGGCCCGGGTCGTCAACCTTGCCCGCGCACTGGAGGAGATCGCCGAGGCGGGCTTTTGGCGGATCGGGCTCGCCGGCGATGCCGCGACCGACCTCAAGGACGCGCTCGGCCCGCCACGAATCGCACTCGTACTCGGCGCCGAAGGTCCGGGGATGCGCGCCAACACGCGTGATCATTGCGACGCGCTCGCCCGGCTTCCGATCACCGCCACGGTCGAGAGCCTCAACGTATCGAACGCCGCCGCCGTAGCGCTTTACGCCGCCTGCAGCGCCTGATGGTCCGCAGTGCCGCGAGCCTGAACGCGAGCCTCGACGGGCTCGCCGCCGCCGAGCCGCGCTTCGCTGCCGCGATGGAGCGGCACGGCCGCCCCGATCCGCGCATCAGCGAGCCCGGAGTAACGACGCTGCTGCGAACGATCGTCGGCCAGCAGGTCAGCGTCGCCGCGGCGCGGTCGATGTGGGCCAAGCTAGAGGGCAAATATGGTTCTCCGCCCGACCTCGAGCGCCTGTTGGTCGCGAATGACGACGAGCTGCGCGAGGCGGGGCTGTCGCGCCAGAAGGCGGGCTATGCGCGCAGCCTCGCCGGGCTGGTCCTGTCGGGCGAGCTCGATCTCGGGAAGCTGCCGGCGGACGATGACGAAGCTGTCGCGCTGTTGATCAAGGTCAAGGGCATCGGCCGCTGGTCGGCGGAAATCTACCTGCTGTTCGCCGAGGGGCGCGGCGATGTCTGGCCGGCCGGCGACCTCGCGGTTCAGGTCCAGATCGGCCGTATCCTCGGCCTTGCCGATCGCCCGTCGGAGAAACAGCTGCGCGATCTCGCCGAAGCATGGCGTCCCCACCGCGGCGCCGCGGCAGTATTCGCCTGGCATAGCTATAACAGCGAAGGCACCGCGCTCTAGCGCCTGATTCTCATTCCAATCATGTGCTTGGCCCATGATTCACGGCCGCCACGCGAACTGGCAGGTCGTTTGGCATCTTCCGGTACAAGCGGCTGTCCTTAATAGAGCTCGCTTCGTCAATCGCCTGTATGATCAGCGCCCTTGACTGGGATGTCAGTCGCCAGCGCCCTTCGATTGTCGTTCGGACGCCGGCCAGTCGAGCTGCGGCGCGACACGTCGATCGTGCGAACACTGCGATAAGCGCCTTCACCCTTCCGTAATCCGAGTGAGGTAAGGACGTGGTCAGGACAAGAAATGAGAGTCGTGCCGTAATGGCGAAAATCGGATTCTGGCAGAGCGGATTAGCGACTTCAGTTCATCGCAATGCCAATCTCGACAAGGCTGGCGCGCGGCATTCGTGCGGCAAAGTCCTTAGTCCGATAGAAGCATCGCTGATCCTCAAAGCCTATGAGGAGTCTCACCAAGGCTGGTTTTGGGCGACCGATATGAGCGGTTGCCTGACTTATCTGACCGACCGGATTGTCCCGCTCCTGACCGACCAGCCCGGCAACATCATTGGCGCGCCGTTCACCGACCTGTTCGTCAAGGGGGACGAGGGATCTGGAGCGGGTCGGAACTTGCCATTCATGCTGACCAAGCAGTCCAAATTCGAGAAGCTCATCGTGCGGGCCGCGGTCGCTCATGAAACGCGCTTGTGGTCGGTGTCCGGAACCCCCCAATTCGATACTCAAGGCAAATTCACCGGCTTCCGTGGCAGCGGTTTCGATATCACGGAGCAGCGTAAATCGTCCGAGCACGCGTCGCGGTTGGCGATGCACGATTCGTTGACGGGCTTACCCAACCGGCTGCGGATGGCGGAAGTCTTGGAAGCCGATCTCAACGGACTGGAAATCCAAAAGCGGCGTTGCGCCGTGCTGATGCTCGATCTTGATCGCTTCAAACAGGTAAATGACACATTGGGCCATCCGGCCGGTGATGCCCTGCTCAAGCAGGTCGCCGATCGGCTCCTCACAATTGTTGGTGACAAGGAACGCATTTTCCGGCTTGGCGGCGATGAATTCCAGCTAGTCCTGCGCGATTGCGATGATCGTGACGCTCTGCTTGAACTCGGCAACAAGATCATCGCAAGCCTGTCGGAACCCTATTCGATCGACGGCAGTCGGTGCACTATCGGTGCGTCGATCGGGATTGCCGTTAGTCCAATCGACGGACGGGACAGTGGCGACCTCATCCGCAACGCGGATCTGGCGCTTTACGCGGCGAAAGGCAGTGGGCGAGGTTGTGTCAGCTTCTTTTCAAGTGACCTGCTGAAGGCAGCCGACGACAAGCGCGCGCTCGAAGAGGACCTGCGTGATGCAATCGAAAAAGGCGAGCTCAGCGTTTTCTATCAGCCATTCGTAAATGCCAAAAGCAATGTGACGACGGGCGTTGAAGCGCTCGTCCGCTGGCACCATCCAGAGCGCGGAGCAATTTCGCCTGAACTGTTCATTCCGATCGCCGAGGAAACCAATCTGATTGGCCCATTGGGCGAATGGATCCTGCGCAAGGCGTGCGAAGATGCGGCCAGCTGGCCGGGCAGGCTAAGGGTCGCGGTCAACGTGTCGCCGATCCAGTTCACGAGCGGATCCTTGCTGACGGTCGTGAAATCAGCGCTGGCGTCGTCCGGACTTTCTCCCGATCGGCTCGAGCTGGAGATTACCGAAGGCGTGTTCCTCAGCGATTCGGAGGCGGCCGACACGGTGTTTGCGGCGCTTAAGCAAACCGGTGTGCGGCTTGCGCTCGACGACTTTGGAACCGGCTATTCGTCGCTCGGTTACCTCAGGACGGCACCATTCAACAAAATCAAAATCGACCGGAGCTTCGTGCGTGAAGCAACGATTCCCGGGTCTCGCAACGCCGCGATCATCGCGGCGATCGTCGCCTTGGCCGAAGCACTGGGAATGGAGACGACCGCCGAAGGCATCGAGTCTCATGATCAGCTCGCGCTCATTCAGAGACTTCGGGTCAGCCACGTTCAAGGCTATATCTACAGCCAGGCGATCGCCTCCGATGAGTTGAAGGATCGGCTTGAAGCGGGCGAGTGGATCATTCCTCCGGTCGGTCCGCAAAAACAGCGCAGCGACCGCGTGTCCATGTATCGGACAGTGCGGGCGATTTTCGGCAATCATTATCGTTCGATCCTGATCCGTAATCTCTCCGAAACGGGGGTTCTGGTCGAAGGGCTCGATGATGTTGAGCTTGGCAGCCAGCTGATCATCGACTTTGGCGAAGGAAACCTCGTTTTTGCCACGATCGTTCGAGCTCGCAATCACCAGCAGGGTCTCGCGTTTGAAGAGGCCATGGTGAGCGACGGCCGTGGCGGACTGCGGACCGCGGCAACTGTTTCTCCCTACACGCTTCAGACGGCGGGACTGCCGCCTATTGGCAACGTTGAGCAGCCGCCGGTTCCCCAACCAAACAATTCGACGGCCCTGGCGTCGTTGCGCTCAAAACTCGGGCTTCCACCCGCGCGAGCACCCGTCCCGACCGCCGATGCGAGTGGCTCCGGGTCGGCCGCGAATGGCCCGTCATTGGCTGGCGCCACGGGTCCTGAGAACCTCGGCAATAATGGCATCGCTGATCTTCCGACCATCATGGTCCTGGCAGAACAATATCTCGATCAAGTGCGCGGCGACATTAGCCGGCATGCCAGCGATTCACAGTGCCTGCACAATCACATCCTGCCCAGTTTCAGTCACATGCGCCCCGATGAACTGGCACCATCGATGATCACGAAGTGGCTCGCCATCAAGTCCGAAGAGGAGGATCTTGCGCCGTCTACGGTCACCCGGATGCAGGCTATTTTAGGGCAATTATATGTTCAGGCCATGCAATGGGGGTGCGCAAGTGGCCATCGCGACGGCCTTCAAGTCGCTTCGACGCGTGCCAGTCGCGATGTTCACGAGCGCCCGTTGACCAGCGACGAGATCGGTCGGCTCAAGGAAGCCGCGGAAGCCAGCGCCAACCCGCAGCTCAAGCATATCGTCGCGCTGTTGATCCTGACCCGGGTCCGGCAACGCGATCTGCTCGAAGCCCGCTGGGATCAAATCGACCTCGACGCAGGCGTGTGGGTCATTCCATCGGCAAAGGCGGGAAAGGAACGGCGCGTCGACCTTTCGCGAGAAGCGATAGAGACTATTCGCAAATTGCCGCGGTGGGAAAAATGCTCCTACCTCCTCGCCAACCCGGTCACTCAAAAGCCTTATCGTTCATTTCTCAACAGCTGGGACACCGCAAAAATAAAGGCGGATCTGGTCGATGTCGAAATTGACGATCTTCGCTTTTGCAATGTCGAGAATGACGATCATTCTCCAGTTCAGACTAATAAATTAAAGGCGATTACTAATAGTTTCTCTCGTCCAGCAAAGCGCAAGTCAAGTTCAGCGAAAGGTTGATCCCTCGTCGGCGGCAAAAGACCGACGCAAGCGGTGTTTGTCAACTAGTTGGTCAAAAAATTATTAATTTATGTTAGGAACTTCGCTCTAGCCGACCACGGTACGGGCGATGTTCGAGAAGATCGTGGATCACCGTCCACCGAACAGTCGGTCGATCGTCGTGGCGAGGTCACGCAGCACCTTGGTTCCGTCGCTCCACTCGGGTGGCAGCGGCGACTCGCGAGGCTCGGGTGGCGCGACCGGCTGAGGCACATGGAACGCCTCGGGCAACAACGGGCCAGCGCGCCGATCGACGTTCAGCGCCGGCGCCATGAAGCTCTTCCAGATCGCCGCCGGCAGCGTCCCGCCACTGACCTTTCCGAGCGACTTGTTGTCGTCCCGCCCGACCCACACCCCGACCACCAGGTCACCTGCGAAGCCGACGAACAGCGCGTCGCGGTTGTCCTGGCTCGTCCCGGTCTTGCCGAACGTCGGCACGCCCAGCGCCGCCCGCTTGCCGGTGCCCTCGTTCGCCGCCGACCACAGCAGGTCGAGCATCGGCGCCCAGTCTCGGTTGGGGTCGAGCCGCCCGTCGCGCTCAAGCAGGCCCGAGAACATCGAGCGCGGCGCATCGCCCTTCATCGGCAGCCCGCGCGGGCTCACCGGATAGCGTCCCCCGGCAACCGCGGCATAGGCCGAGGTCAACTCGATCAGGCTTGTGCCCGACGCGCCGAGCGACAGGCTCGGCCGGTCGGCGAGCGCGCTGCCGATCCCGAGTTCGCGTGCGGCGCGGATGATGTTCGCCCGCCCGACGCGCTCGGCAAGCCGCACCGTCGCCGCGTTCGACGAGCGCGCGAACGCCTCGCGCATCGTGATCCGCCCGCGATAGACGCCGTCGCTGTTGACCGGCTTCCATCCATCGATGGTGACCGGCGTGTCCTCGATGATCGTGTCGGGCGTGTAGCCGGCGCGCAACGCGGCGAGATAGACGAACAGCTTGAACGCCGACCCCGGCTGCCGCCGCGCCTGCGTCGCGCGGTTGAACGGCGAATCCCGGTAGCTCTTGCCGCCGACCATCGCGACCACCTCGCCGGTTGGCCGCATCGCGACCAGCGCGACCTGCGCATCGCCGACCGGTGACCCGTTGATCGCGCGGATCGCCAGCCGCTGCAGCGCCGGGTCGAGCGTCGTCGGCACCGTCACCTGGCCGTAATCGGCGGTGAAACTGGCCTGCGCAGCGGGTGCGACCCAGTCGGCGAAATAGGTCCCGGTTGGCACTCGACTATCAACCCCGACCGGGCGCGCGAGCCTGGTCGCGCGCGCTCGACCCGGGGTGATGACCTTGGTCTCCACCATCTCGGCGAGCACCAGCCGGCTCCGCGCCTGCGCGGCGGCGAGATGCTGCGTCGGGGCAAGTCGTGACGGCGCCTGGACCATCCCGGCGAACATCGCCGATTGCGCAAGGCTCAGCTGCTGCGGGTCGCGCCCGAAATAATGGTGCGCGGCGGCGCGCAGGCCATAGACGCCATCGCCGAAATAGACCGACGACAGATAGCGCGAGAGTATCTCCTGCTTGGTCAGCCACGCCTCGAGCCAGAAGGCGATGATCACCTCCTGCGCCTTGCGCTTGAGGCTGCGGTCCGATGACAGAAAGCTGGTCTTGGCGAGCTGCTGGGTGATCGTCGACCCGCCCTCGCGCACGCCGCCAGCCCGGATGTTGGCGACCATCGCGCGCGCGATCCCGCGGGGGTCGATTCCCCAGTGCGAATAGAAGCGCCGGTCCTCGATCGCGACGAACGCCGCCGGGGTCAGCGGGTTCAGCTTCGTCACGTCAACCGGCGCGTCCTTGACCGCGCCGCGCCGCGCGATCGGCTCACCATTGTCGGCGACGATCAGCATCGCCGGCGCCGGCAACGGTTCGAGCGCCCGCGACAAGGGCGCGGTGATCACCAGCCACAGGATGGTGATGAGGAACAGCGCGAAGAAGGCATAGGCGCCGTATTTGAGCACCCGCCGGCGGCGCAGGCGTCGCACGGCCCGGGCGGCCGGGTCGATCGGGGGACGTCCATCGCCCGGCGGCGGCGCAGGCGCGAGCGGATCGGGCAGGTCCTCGACGTTGGTCCCACCGCGCCGCCAGATCTGATCGCTGTCCGCCATCGTCATCCTTGATCGAACGGCGCCCGTCAGGCGCCACTGCCTTAGTTCAGTAAAACAGTTGGTCCGCTATATCCAGACGGTTGATGAACCGCGCATTGCGACTAAACCCGTCAGATGCCCCGCCGGTCCCGCCTTGCGTCATCGTTGCTCCTGCTTGGCGCGATCGCGGCGCTCGGCGCCTGCCACCGCGCCAAGACCGGCTTGATCGACGTCACGGTGATCGGCGACACCCCAAAATTCGCCGACCCGGCGGCAGGTACGCTGTCGAACGCCGACGCGCTCTTGCTCGCCAGCGCGGCGCAGGGGCTCGTGCGGTTCGACGCGCGCGGCCAGATCGACCAGGGGCTCGCCGAGCGGTGGAACGTCAGCGACGACGGCCTTAGTTACATCTTCCGGCTGGGATCGGGAAAATGGCCGTCGGGGCGCAAGATCGACGGGCGCGAGGTAGCGCGAATCCTCAACCGGGTACGTCGCTCGAATGGCCTGAACACACTGAAGGACACGGTCGGGGCGATCGACGAGATCGTCGCGATGACTGACCGCGTGATCGAAATCAGGCTGAGCGCCCCGCGCCCGAACCTGCTCCAGCTGCTCGCCCAACCTGAATTTGCGATCCTCCGCGCGACCGATGATGTAACTGAGGGCAGCGGCCCCTTCATGCTATTGCCATCGAAGCCCGAAGAACCGCTCCACTTGCGCCGCATGACCCCCGGCGCAGATGGCGACGAGGAGGTGCGCGAAGACGTCCACCTCGCCGGGCTCCCGGCGCCGTCGGCAGTCGCGCGCTTCAAGGCCGGCGACAGCGACGCGGTTTTCGGCGGGAATTTCTCCGACCTGCCGGTCGTCCGGATGGTCGGCGTACCCCGCGGCACGTTGCGTTTCGACCCCGTCGCGGGACTGTTCGCGCTCGTTCCCGGTCGTGCTGGCGGGCCGCTCGCCGACAAGGCGCTGCGCAGCCTGATCGCGCGGGCGATCGACCGGGACGCGCTGGTCTCGTCGTTCGACGTCGACGGCCTCACGTCACGCACCACGCTTTTCCAGCCGGGGCTCGAGGGAATTGGCGACATAGCGCCGCCGGCCTGGACCGCCATCCCACTGGCACAACGCCAGCCCGCGCTGATCGCCGAGGCGAACCGCCTGTTCGGAAAGAAACCCCGACCGGAACTGACGATCAGCCTGCCTGCGGGACCCGGATCGACACTGCTGTTCAACCGGCTGGCCGCCGACCTCGCGCCGCTCGGACTGAAATTGGTCCCCGCTCCTGCCGGCGCTCCGGTCGACCTGAAGCTGATTGATGAGGTCGCACCGTCCAACTCGCCCGCATGGTTCGTGCGCCGTCTGCGGTGCGATCGTGTGCCCTTGTGCGATCCCGACATCGACGCGCTCAGCGACGCGGCGCGCACAACCATGTCGCCCCAGCAGCGCGCTCAGTTGTTGGTGCTGGCGGCACAGCGGATCGATGCCGAAAATCTGCTGATCCCACTGGCCGCGCCGATCCGCTGGTCCCTGGTGTCGGCCGACGCGCCGGGCTTTGGCGAGAACCGTTTCGGTCGCCACACGTTGGTTGCGCTGGGCACCAAGCCCATCAGAGGAAAAGAGTGACATGGCCCAGCCGCTGACCGGGATAAACAGGCTTGGATCGAGCGATCCCCAGGCTGTCCGCCAACGCGTCGAGGCGATGGAGAAATTGCTCGAGGGGCTGATCACCATCCCCGGCACCAACCGCAAGTTCGGGCTCGACGTGATCCTGGACCTGGTGCCCGTCGCCGGCGATGTCGCGGCGGCGGCGCTCGGCAGCTACATGATCTGGGAAGCGCGCAACCTCGGCATGTCGAAAACGCAGATGGCGCGCATGGCGGGAACGGTCGGGTTCGATTTCCTGCTCGGACTGATCCCGTTTATCGGCGCGGTGCCAGATTTCTTCTACCGGTCGAACAGCATCAATTTAAGACGCATCAAGCGCCATCTCGACCGATATCATCCACCGGCGGCGCGATAGCCAGCTTGATCGGGATGCGGTCGATGTCCTGCCTGGCCAACGGCGGACCTGCGCGCGCTCGGTAAAAGTGAGCCGGCGATGCGCAATAAATAATAAAGTACGGTGTTAATAAGGACTGGGATAACCAAGGCGGCCATATAGTCCTTATCGAGGTTGAGTGACATCGCGAAGATAGAAAGCACGAAGGGGAACATAATCCAGTCTCCGTCCGCGAGTATATTTCGCGTAGCGATCGTCATTGCGCCAAAGTAAATTCCCAAAGGAATTACCAACACTAGACCCCACCATCCGATATTCCAGTACAAATCTGCAAATGTTGTAACGCCGATCTGGTTTATCGATTGAATTCCAAGCAACTGACTGACAACCAACCCAGAATTTGATGTAATTGGTTTGTCCGGCCATAAAAATCTTGGAATAAACATATAGCCGGAGTTTTTCAGTTCATCCGATGGCAGACCATTATCAAATTGATAGATGACGAACGCTGCCGGCATAACATAGTCGACCCTGGTAATCGCGGGGATCTCATCGCCAGGCAACTTCTCTCCATTCATGTATTCCTGAGCGTAACCCAAACGTTCGCTCAATGAAGCCTGACCGGACTGTCCGTGTTCCAGGTTGTTTCGAATCCGGGTGTAGTTCGTCACCGGATTGATGAGTGCGAACAGCATGATGATCACCGCGGAACCGATAATAATTCGCCGGACGTTGATTTTGAACGAAATAATCCCAAGCACTGCGATGAGCGCGGGATAGAGTAACACGGACTTGTTGAGGCTGATGAGTGACAGGAAAGTCAGTGCGATCAGACCGACCACCACCACAACCTTCGCCAGCAAGTTGCGGTCGAAATCTCGCCCGACAATAAACAGGCCGGTGAACTCAATGGCCTGGGCAACGCTGCCGATGCTCGAAGGAACTCGCCGGGAAAATTCAAATGTGTCCGCAATTGTCGCCAAGCTCGCAACAAAGAACCCAGCCAGGAATGTGATCAGCCCGACGTTGAAAGAATGTGCGCCAAGGCTGGACAATCGACGCCGCGCTCCCTGGTGAGCGAAAATGCGCAATCCTGCGGCGACGCCGATGAGCAACATGTCCATTCCCGTCAGCCACACGAGATTGACCTTGGCCGCGTCGGCGACAGAAGTGACGAACAGATAGTCAATTCGCTCCCTGACAAAGTCGGCTGCGACCACATCATAGAGGCTGCCCGCGCCCATCACGACCAGCGCGATCAGCCGCAATCCGAAAAGCGGCGTCAGCAGCGCGTTGCTTTCCTGCCTGACCATCATGAAATTGGCTGTCGCTGCCGTGGCCAGGATCGTCAGCGGGGCGATGACGTTCACGGCTGCCTCGCCGCCAAGATGATAGAGTGCGGTGCACAGCAGGGTTACCGCCAGCATCACCGCGATTTCCGGCATCAGCAGCGCGAGTTGCCGGACTGCGAAGCTGCCCGGGTCGATGCCCCTGCCTTCACCCGCCGGGAAAGACGCGAACACTGTCGCCGCCGGACTAGTCACCGCTGATCTTCGGTGCGCCGACATCGCCCTGTCCGACCGTCCGCCCGGCCATCTCGAGCATCCGCTCGAGCGGGACGCGAGCGCGGTCCATCAGCTCGGTCGACAGCTCGATCCGCGGCTTGAGGTCGCGCAGCGCATCGTGCAGCTTTTCCAGCGTATTGAGCGCCATGTACGGGCACATGTTGCAGTTGCAGTTGCCGTCGCCGCCGGGGGCGCCGATGAAGCGCTTGTGCGGCGCAGCTTTCTCCATCTGGTGGATGATGTGCGGCTCGGTCGCGTCGATGATCGTCTGCGCGGGCGAAGTCAGCGCGAAGTCGAGGATAGCCTTGGTCGAGCCGACCAGCGTCGCATGGTCGACGATCTGCGGCGGGCATTCGGGGTGCGCGGCGACCGGAGCGCCCGGATTCTCGGCCATCAGCTTCAGCAGTTCGGTCTCCGAAAAGGCCTGGTGGACGATGCAGATGCCCGGCCACAGCAGCATCTCACGCCCGGTGCGGCGGGCGAGATAGCCGCCGAGGTGCCGGTCGGGACCGAAAATGATCTTTTGGTCGAGCGGGATCTGCTTGAGGATGATGTCGGCCGACGACGAGGTGACGATGATGTCACTGAGCGCCTTCACCTCGGCCGAGCAATTGATGTAAGTCAGCGCGATGTGGTCTGGATGGGCCTCGCGGAACGCCTTGAACTGGTCGGGCGGGCAGCTGTCCTCCAAGCTGCAGCCGGCGTCCATGTCGGGCAGGATGACAGTCTTTTGCGGCGACAATATCTTCGCCGTCTCCGCCATGAACCGCACCCCGCAGAAGGCGATGACATCGGCATCGGTCGCCGCGGCCTTGCGCGACAGGTCGAGGCTGTCGCCGACGAAATCGGCGAGGTCCTGCAACTCGGGCCGCTGGTAGTAATGCGCCAGGATGACCGCGTTGCGCTCCTTCTTGAGGCGCGCGATCTCATCGATCAGGTCGGGTCCGCGTAGGCGGGAGTGGACGGTCA
>JBKJMA010000042.1:0-15096 GCA_046596505.1 Sphingomicrobium sp. | reverse complement strand
AAGGTGCTTCACGACCGCGTCATGCTGTTGACCGTGCGGATCGAAGACGTCCCTTATGTGACGGACGAAAATCGCAACACCGTCGAGGACTATGGCCAGGGCTTTTTCCGTATCCTGCTCCGCTATGGTTTCATGGAGGAAATCGATGTCCCCGCGGCGCTCGCCAGGATCAAGGGCTGCGGCGCGGCATGCAAGATGATGGACACCAGTTTCTTCCTCGCGCGGCAGACGCTGATTGCCTCGTCACGCCCGGGCATGGCGATCTGGCGCGAGAAACTATTCGCGTGGATGCTGCGCAACGCCGAAAGCGCGATGGAGTTTTTCAAGCTGCCGACCAACCGCGTCGTCGAACTCGGCAGCCAGGTTGAAATCTAGCCCAGCCGATGGCTGCGCCACTGATCATCTGCGCCGATTTTGCGCCCGCCGATTTCGCTGCGCTCGATGCGCTGCGCCGCGCGCATTTTCCGCCCGAGCGCAACATCCTCGCGGCGCATCTGACGATGTTCCATGCCCTGCCGCCGTCGGCGATCGACGATGCTCGGCGACAGCTCGCCCACCACGCGGCGGGCGGCCCGCCGCATGCGTTGCTGGCGGGGCTGATGAACCTTGGCAGCGGGGTGGCGTTTCGCGTCGCCTCGGACGATCTCGACGCCATCCGCGCCGACATCGCCGATCATTTCCACGGCGCGCTGACCGCGCAGGACGCGCACGGCTGGCGGCCGCATGTCACCATCCAGAACAAGGTGACGTCATCGGTCGCCCGGGCGCTGATGATCGAGCTTGAGCGCAACTTTCGCCAACGACCGCTCGGCATCGCCGCGCTGTCGCTACATCGCTACCTCGGCGGTCCGTGGGCGCGCGTCGCGCGCTACCCGTTCCGCGGCAGTTAGGTTAGATCGCCAACGCCGTCGCAGTTGATATCGAACGCGGCCATCCCCGATTCGATCACCGACGCGAGCATCGGCATCTCCATCAATTCCTCGACGATATTGCCTTCCTCGCCGGCCGCCTCGATCGCCTCGTCCCAATCCGACGCGTCGTAGGTGCCAAGCCCGACCCAGGCGAACGCCAGCACTTCGGCCTGCTGGTCCTCGGCCAGGTCATCGAGGATCCCCGTCAGCTCCTCCTCGACGCTGGTATTGATCGCGTCGTCGAGCACCGACAGCGTCTCGCCACCTTCGTCGTCGACATTCTCCGGCGCCTCTCCGCCGTCATAGTCGGTCGGCACCTGGGCCTCATATTCGCGGGCGCGCAGGATGATGCGGCACAGCATGTCGATCGGGGTCAGGGGTTCCATCGCGGTCAGGTCTCCAGTCTCGAAGGTTGAACGAGGGCGAGTGAGGGTGGTTCCACTGTTGTTGACGCCCAAATCGCCGCCACCTATAGGCTCGCCCGCGCGGTCCCTTATCGGGCAGCCCGATGTTTGATGATGGCCGAGGCGGCGATCGTCCTCGTGGGGCGGAGTAGCTCAGTTGGTTAGAGCAGCGGAATCATAATCCGCGTGTCGGGGGTTCAAGTCCCTCCTCCGCTACCAATTCACTCTTGGGGCAGCTCCCACCGGACGCGGCTGGTCAAGCTGTCGCCGACGCGCTGGCCGTTGGCGTCACGGGCCGGTTCGAACCGCGCCCGTTCCGACACGATCGCGCAGCTCGCCCGGTCGAGGGCGGCGCTACCGCTGCTGGAGACCACCGTGCAGTCGGACACGCGGCCATCGGGCGCGATGATGATACGGAATTGGACCGTGCCCTGTTCTTCGTTGCGAATGGCCTCCTGCGGATAATCGTCGCTGTTGAACAGTTCGATGAGGTTGGCGCGGGCACGCACCGCTGGCGGCACCGGTTCTGGCTGGGTAGGCGCTGATGGAGCAGTGCCCTCGGGGACAGCCTCTGTCGGCCACTCCAGGGTAGGTTCAGGACGGTCATTGCGATTGCGCGATTGCTGCCACGTCCACAGGCTCGCCGCCGCGACCAGTGCCAGTAGCAACGGCTTGAGCGGCGATCCGCCGCCGGGCTGGACCGGCGAGCGCGGGTCGGATGGCGGATGCGTCAACTTGCTCTCCCTGATGTAAAAAACGCTGGGGCGTTGCTGCCCGATCATCTCCCTCAACGCAAAACGCCCGGGCATTGCTGCCCGGGCGTCCTTGCATGACGATTGCTCGTCAGCCCCCTTGGAGACTATAAACCGTCGCCAATCCCCTGAAAGGACGCCGGTTCCTCCCCGGACCTTCGGCCTGACGGCGATGATCCGAAGGCGACGGGCTACGACCGCGCCACCGTCCTTGTCACGCCAAAATACCCATTGCAGACACATTCTATATTAACCTGTGACCACCGCGCCACATGACCCGCAGCGATTGCCTTGCGGGGGCCGCCCCTCTAGGACGGCGGCGACATCCGCGCCGACCATCAGGAAACCTCCCCTTGCGCCTTACCCGCTGCTTCCTCCCCGTGATGAAGGAAAGCCCGTCCGACGCCCAGATCGTCAGCCACAAGCTGATGCTCCGCGCCGGGCTGGTCCGTCAGACCGCGGCCGGCATCTACGCCTGGCTGCCGATCGGCTGGCGCGTGCTGCGCAAGATCGAGCAGATCCTCCGCGAGGAGCAGGACAAGGCCGGCGCGATCGAGATGCTGATGCCGACGATGCAGCCCGCCGACCTGTGGCGCGAGTCCGGCCGCTACGACGCTTATGGGCCCGAAATGCTGCGCATCACCGACCGCCACAAGCGCGAGATGCTGTTCGGTCCGACCAACGAGGAAATGATCACCGCGCTGTTCCGCGATGACGTCAAAAGCTATCGCGAGCTGCCGCGCACCCTCTACCATATCCAGTGGAAGTTCCGCGACGAGGTCCGCCCGCGCTTCGGGGTGATGCGCGGCCGCGAATTCCTGATGAAGGACGCCTACAGCTTCGACCTCGACGAGGCTGGAGCGCGCCTCACTTACTACACCCAACTGCTCGCCTACCTGCGCACTTTCCAGCGGCTCGGGGTCAGCGCGGTGCCGATGAAGGCGGCGTCGGGCCCGATCGGCGGCGACCTCAGCCACGAATTCATCATCCTCGCCCCGACCGGCGAAAGCGAAGTGTTTTACGACAGCCGGTTCGAGGAGATCGACCTCAACCGCGGCGACATCGACTATGGCGACGATGCCGGTCTCCACTCGCTGTTCGACCAGGTCAGCTCGTTTTATGCCGCGACCGACGAGACCCACGACGAAGAGCGCTGGGCCGAGGTGCCCGCCGAGCGCCGTCGCACCGGGCGCGGCATCGAGGTCGGCCACATCTTCTACTTCGGCGACAAGTACAGCGAATCGATGGGCCTCAAGGTCTCTGGCCGCGATGGCGCGATGGTCTCGCCGATGATGGGCAGCTACGGCATCGGCGTGTCGCGCATGGTCGGCGCGATCATCGAAGCAAGCCATGACGACAAGGGCATCGTCTGGCCCGAAGCGGTCGCGCCGTTCAAGGTCGGCCTCGTCACGATGCGCGGCGATGACGAAGCCTCGGTCGCGGTCGCCGACGATCTCTATCGCCAGCTCACCGCCGCCGGAGTGGAAACGCTCTACGACGACCGCGACGAGCGCGGCGGGGTCAAATTGGGCGGCATGGACCTGATGGGACTGCCGTGGCAGCTCATCGTCGGACCCCGCGGGGTCGCGGCGGGCATCGTCGAGTTGAAAGATCGCCGCACCGGCGAAAAGTTCGACTTGCCGATCGATGCGGTGGTCGCAAGGCTCTCGGCATGATTCTCAACCGCCCATGATCCTCAACAGATACGAACAGATGATCGCGCGGCGCTACCTCCTTCCCGGCAAGGGCGAGGGGTTCATCTTTCTTGTCGCCGCGATCAGCCTTGCCGCGGTAGCGCTCGGCGTCGCCGCGCTGATCATCGTCATGTCGGTCATGAACGGCTTTCGCGCCGAACTGTTCGACAAGATCGTCGGCCTCAACGGCCACGCCGTCGTCCAGGGCTATGAAGGCCGCCTGTCGGACTGGCAGCGCATCGCCAGCGCCGCCCGCGCCACGCCGGGCGTCATCTCGGCGCTACCCCTGATCGAACAGCCGCTCATGGCCAGCGCCAACGGCCGTGTCGAAGGCATTCTTATCCGCGGCATGCGTCCCGAAGATCTGCGCACCAACAAGATCATCAATTCCAACGTCAAGTCGGGCAGCATGGCGGCGATAACGCCGGGCAGTGGCAAGGTCGCAATCGGCTCCCAGCTCGCCCAGGCGCTCGGCGCTTACCCCGGCAGCGAGATCAGCCTGATCTCCCCCGAAGGCCGCGACACGCCCGTCGGCAGCGTACCGCGCATCGTCACCTATACCGTCGGCGCGATCTTCGAGGTCGGCGTCTACGACTATGACAAGGCCTATGTCGTCATGCCGATGGAGGATGCCCAGACCCTCCTGATGATGGGTGACCAGGTCGGCATGATCGAGATACAGGTCAGCGACCCGGACAAGGTGGGTGACACCCTCGCATCCTTGAACAACGTCGTTCGCAGCCATGGCATCATCGTCGACTGGCGCCAGATGAATTCGGCTCTTTTCAGCGCCTTGGAGGTCGAACGCATTGCGATGTTCGTCGTCCTCTCGCTGATCGTCCTGGTTGCTGTCTTCAATATTCTATCCTCGTTAATCATGCTGGTGAGAGCCAAGACCCGGGATATCGCGATTTTGCGCACGATGGGCGCCAGCCGCGCCGCGATGATGAAGATCTTTGTTACGGTTGGCGTTACCATCGGCACATTGGGCATCTTCGCCGGCGTCATCCTCGGCGCGATCTTCCTCTATTTCCGCCAGGGGGTGGTCGACGCGATCCAGGCGATAACCGGCCGGAACCTGTGGGATCCCTCGGTCCGTGTCCTCGCCGACCTGCCGTCGAAGACCGACCCGGTCGAGGTCACCGCGATCGTCGTCACCGCGATCATCCTGTCGTTCCTCGCCACGCTCTACCCGGCATGGAAGGCGGCCAGCACCGACCCCGTCCAGGTCCTCCGCTATGACTGAAGCGCCCGCGCAGGGGCTCCGCGAGACCGCGACGCCGGTTCTTCAGACAACCGGGCTGTGCCGCAGCTTCACCCAAGGCACGGTTACGATCCACGTCCTCAACGGCGTCGACCTGTCCGTTCGGCCGGGTGAGATCGTCGGACTGCTCGGCCCCTCGGGATCGGGCAAGTCGACCCTGCTGCAAGCCGTCGGCCTGCTCGAAGGCGGTTTCGAAGGCTCGATCCGCATCAACGGCATCGAAGCCGCCAGCCTCGACACCGACGCCCGCACCGACCTGCGCCGCGACGCGCTCGGCTTCGTCTACCAGTTCCACCATCTCCTGCCCGACTTCGACGCGCGCGAGAATGTCATCTTGCCTCAGCTGATCCGCGGCGCCGAGCCCGACGCCGCTCGGACACGCGCCGATGCGCTGCTCACCGCGCTCGGGCTCGGCGAGCGCCTCGACCACCGCCCGTCGAAACTCTCCGGCGGCGAGCAGCAGCGCGTCGCCGTCGCCCGCGCGCTCGCCAACCGCCCGCCGCTGATCCTCGCCGACGAACCGACCGGCAACCTCGACGAGAAGACCGCCGACACCGTCCTCGCCGAATTTCTCAAGCTCGTCCGCCAGGAAGGCAGCGCCGCCCTTATCGCCACCCACAACGAGCGGCTAGCGGCGAAATTGGACCGGGTCGTGCGGCTCCACGAAGGAGTGCTCGAATGACCGACCTCACTACCATCCCGGTGCGCACCGCCGATGGCCAGCAAACCACGCTCGCGCCTTATGCCGGCAAGGTCCTGCTGATCGTCAACACCGCCTCGAAATGCGGCTTTACCCCGCAATATGAGGGCCTCGAAGCGCTGCAGAAGAAATACGCCGATCGCGGCTTCACCGTGCTTGCCTTCCCGTGCAACCAGTTTGGTGGCCAGGAACCCGGCGACGCCGCCGAAATCGCCAATTTCTGCAAGCTCAGCTACGACGTCGACTTCCCGATTTACGCCAAGGTCGAGGTCAATGGCGGCAGTGCCGCACCGCTTTACCGCCACCTTAAGGACCAAGTTCCGGGCCTGCTCGGATCGAAGGCGATCAAGTGGAACTTCACCAAATTCCTCGTCGATCGCGGCGGCAAGCCGGTCAAGCGTTACGCCCCGCAGGTCAAGCCAGCCGACCTCGAGCATGATATCGAGGCACTGCTCGGGTGACGCGACCAATGCGCGCTTCGGGCGTCTACGCGGTCATGCGTTCCCTGTTCCCGTGCACGGCCGCCGCGCTCGCACTCGCTGCCTGCAATCGCCAGGGCCCAAGCGACCGCCTCGACGACAACCAGGTCGCGGCCAACGCTACGCCTCGCACAACCGAGAACACGACTTCGACCTCGACCCCGGCCAAGCGTTGTGCCGCGGGGCACACCTACGACCTCATCCAGCACGAACTGTTTCGCCGCGCCGCCGAGTTGCGCGGCAAGGATGTCGCCATCTTCGACCGCCTTGGCGCCGCCGCCGCGCTCCGTGTCGAGCGCCCGCTACTCAAGAGCAGCGACGATGGCCTCGGCAGCATCGCCTGCTCGTCCACCGTCTCGCTCGACTTGCCGCCAGGGCTTGTCGTCGCCGGCGGGCGCACCTCGCTGACCACCGACCTCAACTATACTCTCCAGCCCGCCGCCGACGGCAGCGGCGACGTCGTCACCCTCACCAATTCCGGCGCGATGATCGTTTTGCTTGCCACCCTTGGCAAGGCCGCGGGCGCCGCGCCGCCCCGGCCCGTGCCGAGCTCCTCCCCGCCGACGCCCGTCACAATTTCCGCGCTGCCGGTTACGCCGACGGCTCCGGTCGTCCGTCCCGCCCCCGATCCGCTCGCTCCGCGCTAAGTTGGGGATAAGTCGAGCGTCCCGCTTTTCATGGCGTGGCGCGGACCCCATAGTCGGGTGATGCTGCCTTACGTCCCGCTCCGCACCTTCTCCTCCTTCACCATGCTCGAGGGCGCGGTCGAGCCCAAGGCGATCGCCAAGCACGCCGCCAGGCTCGGCTTCCCCGCGATCGCCGTCACCGACCGTAACGGCCTTTATGGCGTGATGCCGTTCGGCGATGCTTGCACCGCCGAGGGTGTCCAGCCGATCATCGGTGCGACGCTGGCCGTTGCCCGCCCCGAGGAAGGCGCGTTGACCCTCGACTGGCTGGTTCTCCTCGCGCAGGACGAAGCCGGCTACGCCAATCTCTGCAAGCTCGTCTCCGCCGCCCATCTCGACCGCCCAGCCCACGAGCCGCCCCACGTCCCGTTTGCGATGCTCAATGGCATGACCGATGGCCTGATCGCGCTGACCGCGGGCGGGGAGGGGGCCGTCGCCCGCCACCTCGCCGACGGCCAGCGGTCGAAGGCCAAATCCTACCTCGACCGCCTCGAGGCGCTCTTCCCGGCCCGCCTATACATCGAGCTCAGCCGCCGCGGCGACGCCATCGAACAGGCCGCCGAACCCGCGCTGATCGACCTCGCCTATGCCCGCAATCTGCCGCTCGTCGCGACCAACCCGAGTTGCTACGCCGAACCCCATTTCCACGCCGCCCATGACGCATTGCTGTGCATTGCCAACTCAACCCAGATCGACAGCAACGACCGCCCGCGCAGCTCCGCCGAAGCGTGGATGAAACCCGGCGCCGTGATGACCGAGCTGTTCGCCGACCTCCCCGAGGCCATCGCCAACACCGCCACCATCGCCCAACGCTGCGCGATCAGCGCGCCCCAGCGCAAACCGATCCTGCCAAGGCTCGGCGACAACGAAGACGAACAATTATGTGCCGACGCCCGCGCCGGGCTCGCCGATCGCCTCGCCCGCCTTGCCGAGCGTGGCGCAGGCCCCGCCGATGCCGGCCCTTACCGCGACCGTCTCGAATTCGAGCTCGACGTCATCACCCGCATGGGGTTCGCCGGCTACTTCCTGATCGTCGCCGACTTCATCGTGTGGGCGAAAGCCAACGATATCCCGGTCGGCCCCGGGCGCGGTTCGGGCGCGGGCAGCATTGTCGCATGGGCGCTGCTCATCACCGACCTCGACCCGCTCGCGCTCGACCTGCTGTTCGAACGCTTCCTCAACCCCGAGCGCGTGTCGATGCCCGATTTCGACATTGATTTCTGCGAAACCCACCGCGACAAGGTCATCAGTTACGTCCAGGCCAAATACGGCCGCGACCGCGTCGCCCAGATCATCACTTTCGGCCGGCTCAAAGCCCGCGCCGTCCTGAAAGACACCGGCCGCGTGCTCCAGATGAGCTACGGCCAGGTCGACCGCTTGGCGAAACTGATCCCCAATCATCCGACCGAACCGTGGGACCTGCCACGCGCTCTAAACGGCGTCTCGGAACTCGCTGCCGAATATAAGAATGATGAGGCGGTTCGCCGCCTGTTCGACCTTGCAATGAAGCTCGAGGGACTGCCCCGCCACAGCTCGACCCACGCCGCCGGAGTCGTCATCGGCGACCGGCCACTGGACGAGCTCGTTCCGCTCTATCGCGACCCGCGCTCGGACATGCCGGTCACCCAGTTCGACATGAAATACGTCGAGGCGGCGGGGCTGGTGAAGTTCGACTTTCTGGGCCTCAAGACCCTCTCGGTGCTCAAGGAGGCCCAGCGCCTCCTCGCCCAGTCAGGCCAGTCGGTTGATTATGCGGCCCTCGCCTGGGACGATGAAGCCGTCTACGAACTGCTCCAGCGCGGCGACACCGTCGGCGTGTTCCAGCTCGAATCCGAAGGCATGCGCCGCACCCTGTCCGCCGTGCGCCCGACCGCGTTCGGGGACATCATCGCGCTCGTCTCGCTCTATCGCCCCGGCCCGATGGACAATATTCCGATGTTCGGCGACCGCAAGAACGGCCGCGCCGAACTCGCCTACCCGCATCCGATGCTGGTCGACGTGCTCAAGGAAACCTACGGCATCTTCGTCTACCAGGAGCAGGTGATGCAGGCCGCGCAGGTCCTCGCCGGCTACAGCCTCGGCGAAGCCGACCTCCTGCGCCGCGCGATGGGCAAGAAGATCAAGTCGGAGATGGACGCCCAGCGCGAACGCTTCTGCACCGGCGCCGCCGTCAACGACATCTCCCGATCGGACGCCAACACCCTGTTCGACCTCATCGACAAGTTCGCCGGCTATGGCTTCAACAAGTCGCACGCCGCCGCTTACGCACTCGTCGCCTACCACACCGCCTGGCTCAAAGCGCATCACGCACCCGAGTTCTTCGCCGCTTCGATGAGCTTCGACACCGCGCAGACCGACAAGCTCGCGCTGTTCGTCGACGACATGCGCCGCGCCGGTATCGACTGCCTGCCGCCCGACATCAATGCCAGCGAAGCTTCGTTCGACGTCCACAACGGTGAGGTCCGCTATGCGTTGGGCGCGCTGAAAGGCGTCGGCGAGAAGGCGATGGAGGCGCTCGTCGCCGAACGCCGCGCCAACGGCCCGTTCACGTCGCTCGACGACTTCGCCGAGCGGATCGACCCGCGCCAGCTCAATCGCCGCCAGCTGGAATCGCTCGCCGCCGCCGGTGCGTTCGACAGCCTCAACCCCGATCGCGCCGCGGTGTTCGCCGCCGCCGAGACCATCCTCGCCCACGCCGCCAGCGCCGCCGATGCGCGCACCAGCGGGCAGGGCGGCCTCTTCGGCGGCCCGTCCGACGCCGGCGTCGCCCCGATCCGCCTGCCGAACGCTCACTGGACCCTCGCCGCGCGCATGGCCGCCGAGCGTGACGCATTCGGCTTCTATTTCTCCGCTCACCCGGTAGATTCGCAGCGCCACCTGCTCGCCGCGCACAAGGTCCGCCGCTTCACGGACCTCGCCGCGTTGCCCGCCCCGGCCGAGGGCGGCCGTTCGCAGTCGATGATGGCGGCGATGGTCGAAAGCACGAAATGGGCAACCTCGGCCAAAGGTCGCCGCTATATGCGCGTTACCATGTCCGACCCGTCGGGGCAGTTCGACGCCACCGCGTTCGACGACGAGCCGTGCGCAGCGCTCGAAGCCGCCGCCAAGTCGGGCGAGTGCGGCCTGCTGACCGTCGAACTCGACCGCCGCCCCGGCGACGACGTCCCGCGCGTCGCGATCAAGCGCTTCCAGCCGCTTGACAGCCTCGCCAAACGCACCCGCCTTCAGATGGAGATTTGTCTCAAGGAAGCGGGCCAAGTTCCTGCGATCGCCAACGAATTGGCCAAAGCGAAAGGCGGCACCGGCATCGTCCGCTTCCGCGTTACCCTCTCGGGCGACCGCAAAGCTCAGCTCCTTGCTGGCCGCGACTTCACGCTCGACGCCGACCTCGCGGCAAGAATCGAGCGCCTCCTGGGCCCGGATACGGTTGAACTATCGGTCCAAGCGCCCCCGCAACTGGCGATAGTGGCGTAAATCCTCCCCACGCACCGCTCGGGGAGGAATAGATCAAGCCATCAGGAACCCGTCCTTGTTGACCAGGCTCGTGATGTGCTTGTTCTGCTCGGGCGTGATCTCCGCCTTGAACCGCGGGAAGACCTCATCCTCTTCCAGCCGCGTATGCCGCGCGAGCGAGTCGCGGAACTCGCGCACCGTCTCGAGCCACAGCGGCGCATCGGTTGCCATTTCGCCAAGCTTGAACAGATAGGTCTTCACCTCGCCATGCTCATGCTCGAGCTGGTCGGCGTCGGCCTTCTCGTTCGCCTCGCGCAGCGCCGGATAGACTACCATCTCTTCCTCGTGGGCATGCTTGTCGAGCGCATGGGTGAGCTTGGTCAGCAGCATCCCGCGCTTGATCTTCTGCGTCTCGTCGGTGGCCAGCATCTTGTCGAAGATCGCCAGCGTCATCCTATGCTCGGCGGCCAGCACCTCGTCCCAGTCACCGGCCGTTCCCGACCTTCCCTGAACGATAAGCTTGCGCCCGAGGTTCGCGGCAACGATCACGGCCGCACCGGCCACCGCCGCGCTGATCAGCGCTCCGGCTGTTGTCCCGTTCAAGTCGAACAGTCCGCCGCCGTTCTGACCCCCGTTCGAGCGATTGCCGGATGTCTTGCGGTTCGCTTTCGATGCAAATTCGCCGTCGCTGTTGCGCGGCTGCCGGGTGCGCGTCGCCATCGAAAATTCTCCTCTGTTGGTTCGCTTGTTAAACAAACAGAGCAGAGCGGGCGTTCCCATCAACCGCCGTTCGTCACCGCGTTCGCAAGGGCGTTCGTCTCAATTGGTTTAGCGACGTCAGGCACCACGTCGACCGGCGCCACGTCGGACGCGGGCTCAGGCGCTGGTTGATCAACATCGGCGGCTGGAGGCGGCGGCGCCTTTGTCTCATACTCGCTCCCGGGCAGCGGCCGACTAACCTTGCGCGCAACTGGCGCCGCCTTGTTCACCGGCGCCTTCGCTCCCGCATAGACGCACGCGTCGAGCCCATCGCGCCCGACTGTCCCGATCCGGCTTGCTATGATCCCGCCATATTTTCGCGTGAACCCGACCGGCGCCACCGCCCCGCGCTTCTTGGGCAACGGCAACACCGCCGCGATCCGCGCCGCTTCGGTCGCGTTCATCGCTGACGCATCGTGGCCGAAATAGCGCTGCGACCCGGCGTTGACGCCATAGGTCCCGATCCCGGTCTCTGCGAGATTGAGGTAAACTTCCATGATCCGTCGCTTGCCCCACAATTGTTCGATCAGAAAAGTGAACCACGCCTCCGCCCCTTTGCGCACATAGCCGCCGCCCTGCCACAGGAAGGCGTTCTTCGCCGCCTGCTGGCTGATCGTCGACCCGCCGCGGATCCGCCCGCCCGATGCATTGCGCTTGGCCGCATCCTCGATCGCCTTGAAGTCGAACCCGTTGTGCGCGCAATATTTGCCGTCCTCCGCCACGATCGCTGCGCGCACCATGTCGCGATCAATCCGGTCGATCCCCATCCACTCCCGATCCGCGCCGCGCCCGGCGAACACATCGCCCAGCATCGTCGCGGTGATCGGCGGATTGACGAAGCGATAAGCGAGCACCCACAGCACCGAGAACAGCACCAGCCCCAGCACCAGCCGCACGATCCACCCGAGCAACCCGCGCCGCTTCCCCGTCCGCTTGCGCCTGTATTTCGGAATGCTGCTCTTGGGTCGCCTGGCCATGCGCGTTGACTAGCGCCCGCAATCCGTAGCGCAAGTCCGGCATTGGCGTGGCCTCACCGATCTGGCAGGCCGCCACTCAACACATCGGAAGGCCTAACCCATGCTCACCGTCCATCACCTCGGCATCTCGCAATCGGACCGCATCGTCTGGCTGTGCGAGGAGCTCGGCCTGCCTTACGAACTCGTCCGTTACGACCGCGACGCGATGACCCGCCTCGCCCCCGCAGACTACCGCGCGCTGACCCCGTTCGGCACTGCCCCGGTGATCACCGACGGCGATCTGACGCTCGGCGAATCGGCGGCGATCATCGACTATATCGTCGCGCGCTACGCCGATGGCCGGCTTACGGTCGGCAAGGACGCCGCCAACTTTACCGACTATCTCTACTGGTTTCACTTCGCGAACGGCTCGTTCATGCCCGCCGCGATGACCGCGCTGATCGTCAGGATGGTCGCGCCTGAGGCCGATCCGGCGCGGACCGCCGCCTTCAATGCCCGCGGCGACCGCGCCTTCGCGCAGGTCGAGCAGCGGCTTGGCGAAGTCGACTATTTCGCCGGCGACGAATTCAGCGCCGCCGACATCATGATGCTGTTCCCACTGACCACGGGCCGCGTGTTCGTGCCGCGCGACCTCGCGCCGTTCCCCAACATCCGCGCCTATCTGCAGCGGATCGGCGCCCGTCCGGCGTATCAGCGGGCAATGGCCAAGGCTGACCCCAGCTTCCCGCCGATGCTTACCTGAGCGGCGGGTCGATGCTCGCCAGCAGCGCCAGCGTCCCCGGATCCTTCTTGCGATAGTCGAGTGCCGCCTCGGCCTCGGTCCGCGCGCCCGCCCGATCCCCGCTCGCCAGCAGCGCCGCGGCAAGATCGCGCCGTACCGGATAATACCAGCCCGGCGGGTCCGAAACCGCGCTGAAGTCGTCGCTCTCCTGAAGCTCGGCCGCCTGACGAAAGGCCACTTCGGCCTCGCCCGGCCTGCCGCCCATCATCGCCGCGCGCCCGGCCAGCACTCCGCGCGCAATGAACAGCAGGTCCTGCGCCTGCGCCGTCGCATCGTCCTTGCTCTTGGGTCCGCGCACTCCGCGGATCGCCGCTGCCTCGCTCCGCACTCCCGCCGCGTCGCCATTGCGCGCAAATGCCTCGCCGCGCGCGTAATGCCACGCCCCCTTGAGGAACGGCAGCTTCGGCTGCTTCAGCGCCAGCACCTCTGTCACCGGCGCAAACCGCGCCATCGCGAAATAGCCGTTCGCCGCGATCAGTTGGCTGTACGCCCCCGCGTCACCGCGACCCTGCGATCGCTCGACCAATGGCCGCCCGAGATACAGCGCCGTCTTGGCATCCCCCGCCTCGAGCGCACCGCCCAGCCCGAACGTAACGTTGTGCGCGTGATAGGGTAGCCCCCACACCCCGTCGGGCGGCCCCAGCCCGAGCGCCTTGGCGTTCTCGATCCCCAGTGCGACCGCCTTCATGTTGGCGTCCGCCGCGTCCTGGTACCGCCCGATCCAATAGTAAGTGTGGCTCGGCATGTGGGTGAGGTGGCTCGCCCTCGGCGCCAGCCCCGCCAGCCGGTCGGCATAAGACTCGGCCAAGCCCGGCACCCGCGCGAACTCGGTCGCATGAATGTAGAAATGGATCGCCGGCGTATAGTCGGGAGCGCGCTTCAGCACGCCCTCGAGTAGCGGCATTGCGAGGCGCCCGTTCATCAGGTCGTCGTCGGGCCCGTCCGAATGAGTCTCCAACCACGCATCCGCCGCGATCACCGCGATTTCCTTGTCGTCGGGATAAGCCGAGGCCAGCGCCGCCATCGATTTGGCAAACGCAAGATCGCCCGGCTTGCCCCCGCCGCCATCCTTGTAACGCCGCTGAAGCGCCTTGATCAGCACCCGCTCGCGCTCCGTTCCGTCCGTCGCCGCCAGCTCCGCGGCCTTGTTCGCCATCTCGGCCAGCGGCGCGATTTCGTCACTCAATTTGCCATAGTTGATCGTCGGTCCTGACGCCCATGCCTGCCCCCACAGGCACATCGCGCAAGCGGGGTCGAGCCGTACCGCCTCGTCCATCGCCTTGATCGCCGCCTTGTGCGCAAAGGCATGCGCCAGCTGCATGCCATTGTCGAAGAACGCCTGTGCGCGCGGGACCCTCGTCGTGATCGGGAACCCGCCCGCGCCGTAGCCCGGCATGATCATCGCGGTCTTCGAAACCGCCGCATCGCCATGCGACATCCCCGCCATTTCGGAATGTGGGGCAGGGGGAGCGGGGGGAGGGGTCTGGGCAAGTCCGGCCGATCCCACTCCGGCCAGCATCAGCATCGTCAAGCGCATGTCACATCCCCCGGCAAGCGATCGCTACCATTCTCCCCCGCAACGCCCTAAGCAACCCCTAGCCATCCGGGGGACCAGCATGCCAGCCTATCCGCTTACTACCGCAGCCCTCATCCTCGCGCTCGTCGTCTATGTCGGGGCGGTCATGAGCGTGGGCCGCGCGCGCGGCAAATATGGCGTGCAGGCCCCCGCCACCACGGGCGATCCCGCGTTTGATCGGGTCTTTCGCGCCCAGCAGAACACGGTCGAGCAGATCATCCTGTTCCTGCCCTTGCTCGCGCTCACCGCGCTACGGTTCGGCGACCTGACCGCTGGCATCTACGGCCTCGTCTGGTCGGCGGGGCGGATCCTTTACATCGTCACTTACGCCCGCAACGCCGGCAGCCGCGCGCCGGGCTTCCTCCTATCGGCCGGGTTGTCGGTGGGGATGCTGATTGCGCTTGTCGGCTCGTTGGCGCTACGCTCCTGACCGGCGCCACCTTGCCGCACCGCGCCGAGCCCCGTAAATCGCCGTCATGACATCGACCAACGACATCCGCCGCAGCTTCCTCGACTATTTCGAGAAGGCGGGTCACGCCCGTGTCGCCTCGGCGCCGCTTGTTCCGCACAACGACCCGACCTTGATGTTCGTCAACGCCGGGATGGTGCCGTTCAAGAACGTCTTCACCGGGCTCGAAACCCGGCCTTACGTCACCGCGA
>JBKJMA010000039.1:0-2732 GCA_046596505.1 Sphingomicrobium sp. | reverse complement strand
CGACCTGACCGTGCTCGGCGCGATGGAGGTCAGCGAAGGCGGCGACATCGCCAACTGGATGATTCCGGGCAAGATGATCAAGGGCATGGGCGGGGCGATGGACCTGGTCGCGGGGGTCAAGAAGATCATCGTCGTGATGGACCACAATGCCAAGGACGGCAGCCCCAAGTTCATCCCCGAATGCACGCTGCCACTGACCGGCAGGAACGTCGTCGATATGATCATCACCGACCTTGCCGTGTTCGAGCGGGCGGATCATTCGTCGCCGTTCCGCTTGGTCGAAATGGCGCCGGGCGTGACCCCCGAGGAGCTGCGGGCCAAGACCACGGCGCATTACGACGAGTGAGCCAGAAACAGCGGCTGACCTAGACCCTGACCCACGCCTTCGGTGAAGGCGCAAAACACTAACACCTCAACCGGTCGGGCTCTAGCGCGCGGCGGCCTGCGCCACCTGACCGTTAAAACCCGGGCGCACGCCGACCCCGTCGCGATTGTAGAAGTCGTCGCGAAACGCGATCTGGCCGTTTTCGGGCGCGGCGGTGAGGTAGGTCACATAGACCGGCACCGGGTTGTGGAGCGCGACTTTCTGCTCGGGCACTTTCGACGTCGTCGTCAGCGGCTTGCCGTTGAGCCATTTGCCGAGCTTCGCCGCGTTCTGGAGGCGGATGCAGCCGCCGCTCTTCATCCGCGCCGGCTCGGCGAACAGGCTCTTGTCGTCGGTGTCGTGGAGGTAGATGCCCATGTTATTGGGGAACATGAATTTCATCTTGCCCATGCTGTTGTCAGGCCCGGGCAGCTGTCGCATGCGGATGTCGGGCATCTTGCCGGCGACCACCGCCTGCCAGTCGATCGTCCGCGGGTCGACCCGCTTGGCATGGTCGCCCCAGTCGCTCAGGACTTCATAACGCGCCTTGGCAAGATAGCCGACGCCGTCGCTGACGACGTGCGGCGCGAGCCGGGTTGCGGCGAGGTCAGGCGGCGCGTTCCAATACGGGTTCAGGATCGCATAGCGGATGATGCCCGCCAGCATCGGCGTGGGATTGTCGGTCCGCCCGACGACCACGCGCATGCTGTCCTTCACGACGCCGTTCTCGACCATGTAGAGCCGTGCGGCGGCGGCATCGACCATGACATAGCGGCCGGGCTGGATCGTCGCGGGAAGGACGCGAGCGCGCTCCATGTTGAGGTGCAGCACCTGCGCCGCGCGGCCGTCGCGCGCGCCGGGAAGCGCGTTGCGAAGCTGGGCATAGGCCGGATGCATCCACGGCATGGCGTCGAGCCACGCCGACAGGTTCGGCGCGCTGGCGGCGCTGTTGAGCAGCAGGCCCGCACTGGGGGCGGGCGGGATGGCGGCGGGGTCGGCGAACTTCATTTCGGTCGAACGAGTGGCGCGCATGTCGCGGGCCAGCGCGACGAGCGTCTGGGAAAGGAGGAAGTCGGCCTTGGCGAGATCGCGCGGGTTGCCGCCAAACGCGGCCCGAACCGCGCCCTCGAGATTGCGCAGCCGATACGAATCGGGGTCGAGGCCGTCGAGGCGCGCGCTGTGCGCGAGGTTGATGACCTTTTCGGCCTCGGGGCGGAGCTGTCCGCCCTGCACCCACAGCGAACGCAGTCCGTTCGCTTGCCATGCCGCGACCTCGCCCTGCGCCGCGCGATAAGTTGGCGCCGTGCGCGCCGATGCGACGACCGGGCTCAGCGCAAGCGCCATCGCCGCCGCACCGAGCAGCGCTTTCCGCGAAAAATATGCCGACCCCGCCAGGGGGCCGGCACCAGGCATACGCTCACTCTTCATCTTGCTTCCTGTTAGCCTCGCTCACCGCGGCTCGGCGCCGGATAGATAGGCGCGGGAGCTGGCATCGGCTGCGGCGCGGCCTGACCCTGATAGCCCTGCGGCGCACCCGGATAATATTGGCCGTTGTAGACATAGCCGTCGGCCTGACCATCGCCATTATTGTCGGCCCACACCGCGCCGGCGAGACCGCCGACCGCGGCGCCGATCGCGGCACCGGTGAGAACGCTGACGCCGGGGATTACCGCGCCTGCAACGCCGCCGAGAACGGCGCCACCGATCGCGCCGGTCACGACGCGGCGAAGCGTCGGATCATAGCCCTGTGGCGTGCCGCTGTAATATTGGCCGTTCTGGACATAGCCGTCGACATAGCCGTCACGATTGTTGTCGGCCCACACCGCATTCGCGATGCCGCCGATCGCGGCACCAGCCAGCGCGCCTTCGGCGATGCTGACGCCCGGGACGATCGCGCCCACAGCGGCGCCGCCGGCCGCGCCGTAAGCAGCGCCAGTGGCAAGATTTCCGGCGGTCCGGTCGTTACCGTAAGTTGTGCAAGCCGAGAGGCTGACGGAGCCGGCGAGAAGCACGGCAATCATCGTCTTGTTCATGGGTAATCTCCCTTTGAGTCGCTTCCAATGCGAACGATGCGGCGGGACCCAGCCCTCGGCGCGGCGCATATGTCACGGATCGGAAACGACGCCATCTCTTGATCGTTCCCTATCCGGTCCCGGATGAACCCCAGCTAGACGCACGCGTTCTTCGGGGTTCCGTGCGTTCCAAGCGCGCGCGCTTGTTGCTAGGATGTCGAGATGAAGGCGACTATTTACCATAATCCGGCCTGCACGACGTCAAGCAAGACCCTGACATTGCTTGAAGAATCGGGCGCCGACGTGCAAGTCATCGAATATCTGAAGGCGCCGCCGGCGCGCGCCGAACTGCAACG
>JBKJMA010000249.1:0-11468 GCA_046596505.1 Sphingomicrobium sp. | reverse complement strand
GGCAAGAACCACCTCACCGCGCGCGCCGAGAATTTCCCCCTCGACCTGATGTTCGTTCGCGACGACGATATCCCGACCTTTGTCGGCGACGGGGTGTGCGAGCTTGGCATCGTCGGGCAGAACGTGCTCGAGGAATATGCCCTGAGCCATGCCGAGCGGCGCTTCGAGGAAGTCGTCAAATTGGGCTTCGGGCGCTGCTCGCTCAAGATCGCCGCGCCCGAGGGGACGGCCTATGGGACGGCGATGCTGGCCGGGCAGCGGATCGCGACCAGCTACCCGCGCCTCACTGCGCGCTTCCTCAAAGAGCGCGGGATCGAGGCCGAGATCGTAACGATGAAGGGCGCGGTCGAACTGGCGCCGCGGCTGGGGATTGCGAAGTTCGTCTGCGACCTGGTGTCGACCGGGGCCACGCTCGAGGCCAATGGCCTTGCCGCGGTCGAAACGGTATTCGACAGCGAGGCGGTGCTGGTGCGGACATTGAAGCCGGTCGCTCCTGCCCTCGCCGAGCGCGCCGAGGCGCTGATGACGCGGATCAACGGAGTGATCGCGACGGCGGAGTCGAAATATATCGTGCTCAATGCAGCCGAGGAGTCGCTCGCCGAGATTTCGCGGATCCTGCCCGGGGCCGAGGCGCCGACGGTGATCCCACTCGCGGGGCGGCCGGGCCATTATGCGGTTCAGGCGGTGTGTCAGGAATCGGTGTTCTGGGAGACGCTGGAGAAACTGAAGGCGGCGGGTGCATCGGCGATCCTGGTGATGCCAATTGAAAAGATGATGCTCTGATGCGGATTGTCGAGAATAGACCGGGCGCGCTCGACCGGCGGACGCGGCGGGAGGATCCGGCGTTTCGCGACGCGGTGGCGGGGATCGTCGGTCGAGTGCGCGACGGCGGCTGGGACGCGTTGGTCGCCGAGGCCGAGCGGATCGATGGCGCCGCGCCGAAGCTGGTCGAGGTCGCGCCGTTCGCAGCGAGGGCGCGGGCGGAGTGGCCCGCCGAGACGCTGGCGGCGGTCGAACTGGCTCATGCCAATGTGACCCGATTTCACGAGGGGACGCGGCCGCGCGATGTGGCGGTCGAAACGATGCCGGGGTTGACCGTCGCCAAGCAATGGCGGGCGATCGACCGGGTCGGGCTGTATGTGCCGGGCGGGAATGCACCGCTATTTTCGACGCTGTTGATGCTGGCGATCCCGGCGCGGGCGGCGGGGGTGCGCGAGATCGTCGTCGTTACCCCGCCCCGCCCGGACGGCGGGCTCGATCCGGCGATTGCGCAGGCCGCTGAGCTGTGCGGGATCGAGGCGATCTGGACCGTCGGCGGGGCGCAGGCGGTGGCGGCGATGGCGTTCGGCGCGGGCGAGATTGCGCCGGTGGCGAAGATCGCCGGGCCAGGCAATGCGTGGGTAGCGAGCGCCAAGGCTTTGGTCTCGGCGATGGCGGGAGGGCCGGCAATCGACTTGCCCGCGGGGCCGAGCGAATTGATGGTGATTGCCGACGCCAGCGCCGAACCGGCGACGGTGGCAGCGGACCTGCTCAGTCAGGCCGAGCATGATCACGACGCCGAAGTGGTGCTGGTGGCGACGCAGGTTGGGTTGGCCGAGCGAGTGGTGGCCGAGGTCGAGCGGCAGCTGGGCGATATTCCCGCCGCGCGGGCGGCGATGGCGGCGGCGAAGGCGGTGGTCGTGGGCTCGCTCGCCGAAGCGGTGGCGCTGGCGAATGACTGGGCGCCGGAGCATCTGAGCCTGGCCGTTGCCGATCCCGATGCGCTGGTACCGGCGATCCGCAATGCCGGGGCGATTTTCGTCGGACATGGCGTGGCGGAGAGCTTTGGCGATTATCTGGCCGGGTCGAGCCATGTGTTGCCGACCGGCGGCGCGGCGCGGGCTTATGGCGGGGTGACGGTGCAGAGTTTCATGAAGGAGGTCAGCGTGTTGCGAGCGACGCCTGAGGCATCGCGGGCGGTGGCGGGGCCAGCGGCGACGCTGGCGCGGCTGGAGGGACTCGAAGCCCACGCGAGAGCGGCGGAGATGCGCGCATGAGCGGCCCGGCTTCCCTCGCCCACCGGCTTGCCCGGCCGGAGATCCTTGCCCTGCCCCCGACCGACACGGCGGCGGCGGCGGGCGGTGCGCCGATCGGACGGTCGATCAAGCTTGACGCCAACGAGAATCCGTTCGCGCCGCTGGTCGGCGGCGGGCTGGCGGCATCGGTCAACCGCTATCCCGAGCCGCAGCCGGCGGCGCTTCGCCAACGGCTGGCCGACCTTTATGGCTGTGCGCCGGCGCAGCTTTGGGCGACGCGCGGAAGCGACGATGCGATCGACTTGCTGATCCGCACCTTCTGCCGACCGGGCGAGGACAGCATCGTCATCGTCGAGCCGACCTTCACGGCTTACGCGCAATTCGCGCGGTTGCAGGGCGCCAAGGTGGTTGCCGCGCGACTGACCGAGGATTTGCGGTTCGATGGCGACGCGGTGATCGCGGCGTGCGCCGGGGCGCGACCGAAATTGCTGTTCCTGTGCACGCCGAACAATCCGACCGGAACCCCGGTCGAGCCGGCCGAAGTCAGGCGCATCGCCGCCGCGCTGCCCGACACGCTGGTCATTGCGGACGAGGCCTATATCGAGTTTTCCGACACGCCGAGCCTGGTCGCGGAGGTCGGCGGCAACCTCGCCGTGCTGCGGACCCTGTCGAAGGCCTATGGGCTGGCCGGGGCACGCGTCGGGTGCCTGATTGCCGATCCCCAGATCATCGAGGTCGCATCGCGCGCGTCGCCGCCATACCCGCTGCCATCGCTGTCGGGTGCGGCGACGCTCGATGCGCTCGCGGCGGAGCGGATGCCGCTTCACGCCGAGCGGATCGCGCGGCTGGTGGCCGACCGCGACATGCTGGCCGAGCGGTTGCGCGCGGTGGCAGAGATACGGTCGATCCGCACGGGCGGGAATTTCCTGTTCCTCGAGGTGGCCGATCCGGCCGGGCTTGCGCAGCGCCTTGCTTCGGCGGGAATTCGGTTGCGGTTCCGACCCAACGCCGCGCCGGGCGGGGTGCGGGTGACCGTCGGCACAGAGGTTGAGAATGCGGCGATGCTGGCGGTGTTCGGGCTGGCCGAGGCCGTTCGCCCGAGCCGCCGCGCGGAGATCGTGCGGGACACCAAGGAGACGCGGATCGCGGTGGCGGTCGACCTCGACCGGACCGAACCGCGGCGGATCGACACGGGGATCGGATTTTACGACCATATGCTCGACCAGGTTGCGGCGCATGGTGGGTTCGCGCTGACACTGGCCTGTTCGGGCGACCTCGAGATCGACTCGCATCACAGCATCGAGGATATCGCGCTGGCGCTGGGCGCGGCGCTGAAGGCCGCATTGGGCGACAAGCGCGGGATCGGGCGGTTCGGCTTTGCCCTGCCGATGGACGAGGTGCGCGCCGAAGTGCTGATCGACCTGTCGGGGCGGCCGTTCAGCAAGTTCGAAGGCAGCTTCGACACCGCCGAGGTCGGCGGACTGCCGACCCAGATGGTCCCCCACATTTTCCGCAGCCTGGCCGATTCGATGGGCGCGGCGATCCACGTCAAGGTCGAGGGCGACAACGACCACCACAAGGTCGAGGGCTGCTTCAAGGCGTTCGGGCGTGCGCTGCGCATGGGGCTGGCGATCGAGGGGCGCGGCGATGCGCTGCCGAGCACCAAGGGCGTGCTGTGAGCCCTTTTCCTCCAAACCTCGCGATCCTCGATCTGGGCTATGGCAATGTCGAGTCGATCCGGCTTGGCTTCGCGCGGCTCGGAGCGGAGCCGGTGCTGGTGAAGGACGCGGCGTCGGTGGGCGAGGTCGAGCGGCTGGTGCTGCCTGGCGTCGGCGCGGCGGGCTATGCGATGGGACGGCTCGAGGTGCTCGGGCTGGTCGCGGCGTTGAAGGCGCGCACCAGGCCGCTGCTCGGGATCTGTTTGGGGATGCAGTTGATGTTCGAGGAATCGGACGAGGCCGACGCGACCTGCCTTGGGCTGGTACCCGGACGGGTGCGCGAGATGACAGCAGCACCGGGGCGGCCGGTGCCGCACATGGGCTGGACACCGATCGAGCAGGCCGCGCCGGGGATCGGGCTTGAGAACGGCGACCATGTCTATTTCGCGCACAGCTTTGCCTGCGACGATGGGCCGGCGACGGCGGCGCGGGTGACCTATGGCGGGCCGATCCCGGCGGTGCTGCGGCAGGGCCATCTGTGGGGCGCGCAATTCCATCCCGAGCGGTCGGCCGAACCCGGCGCGCGCTTCTTGAAAGCGTTCCTGTCGGCATGATCCTCTATCCCGCCATCGACCTTATCGACGGCCGCTGCGTCCGCCTGGCGCAGGGCGATTTCGCGCGCGAGACGCGCTATGACGAGGAGCCCGCCGCGGCGCTCGCGCGGTTCGCGGACGAAGGCGCGGAGTGGGCTCATATCGTCGACCTAGACGGGGCGAAGGCGAAGGAACCGCGCCAGCATGACCTGCTCGCGAGGCTTGCCAAGGGCGCGCGCTTGAAGTTGCAGGTCGCCGGCGGGGTGCGCTCGGCGGCGCATGTCGCGACCCTGCTCGACGCAGGCGTGGCGCGGGTCGTCGTCGGCAGCCTGGCGGTCAATGATCCGCCGGCGTTCGGGGCGCTGCTCGAGCAATTTGGACCCGATCGCCTGACGCTCGCGCTCGACGTCCGCATCCAGGGAAATCATGCGATCGTCGCGACCCATGGCTGGACCGAAGGGTCGGGCCAGACGCTCGACCATGTCCTCAGACTCTTTCCGACGGTGCGCCATCTGCTCGTTACCGACATCGGCCGCGACGGGATGTTGAGCGGGCCGAACCTGCCGCTGATCGAGGCGATCGTCGACACCTGGCCGAGCATCGCCTTGCAGGCGTCGGGCGGCGTCGCCACGCTGCGCGACCTACCGCATTTGAAGCGAGTCGGGGCGGCGGGGGCGATTGTCGGCAAGGCCCTGTGGGAGGGGCGGTTCACCGTCAGGCAGGCACTCCATGCCAGTCGCTAGGATCATCCCGTGCCTCGACGTCGCCGACGGGCGGGTGGTCAAGGGGGTCAAGTTTCGCGACCATCGCGATGTCGGCGACATTGTCGACCTGGCGCTGCGCTATCGCGACGAGGGCGCCGACGAGCTGGTGTTTTACGACATCACCGCCAGTGCCGAGGGGCGCGGGGTCGATGTGGCGTGGGTCCACCGGGTGGCGGCGGTGATCGACATCCCGTTCTGCGTCGCGGGCGGGATCAGGAGCCGCGACGAGGCGGCGCGGGTACTCGAGCAAGGGGCGGACAAGATCTCGGTCAACTCCCCCGCGCTTGAACGCCCCGACTTGATCGGCGAGTTGGCGCAGGCCTTCGGGCGGCAGTGCGTGGTGGTCGGGATCGACAGCCTGGTCGCCGGCGACGGGCGGTGGATCGTCAAGCAGTATACCGGTTCGGTTGAGGCCACCCGCGACGCCGGGCGCGAAACGGTGGCGTGGGCGCGCGAGGCGGTGGCGCTGGGGGCGGGCGAGATCGTGCTCAACTGCATCGACCGCGACGGGGTGCGGCGGGGCTATGATCTTTTGCAGACGGCGGCGATCGTGCCGCTGGGCGTGCCGGTGATTGCATCAGGGGGTGCTGGATCCGCTCAGCATTTTGCCGAGGCGTTCGCTATCGGCGTGAGTGGGGCGCTGGCGGCGAGTGTGTTCCATGACCGGCGAATCGCGATTCCGGATCTCAAGCGGGACTTGGCGGCGATGGGCGTGGAGGTGAGGCTGTGATCGATCCAAACGCGCTCGATTGGGCAAAGATGGACGGGCTGATCCCGGCAGTCGTGCAGGACGCGGCGTCGGGCGAGGTGCGGATGCTGGGCTATATGGACCGCGCGGCGCTCGAGGCAACGATAGCGGACCGGCTGGTGACGTTTCACAGCCGGTCGCGCGGTGGTCCGTGGCGCAAGGGCGAGACGTCGGGCAACCTGCTCGATGTGGTCGGCATCCGCATGGATTGCGACCGCGATGCATTGCTGATCCTCGCAAACCCGCGCGGCCCGACCTGCCACACCGGTAGCGACAGCTGCTTTGGCGACGACGGCGCGCCGGGCGTCGGGTTCATCGGCTCGCTCGAACGCGTGATCGCCTCGCGAGCGAGCGCCGACCCCGCCACCAGCTACACCGCCAAACTATTGGCCGAAGGGCCGGCACGAGCCGCGCAAAAGGTCGGCGAAGAAGGCATCGAGACCGCGCTGGCCGGTCGCTGCGGGGATGATGCGGAGCTGACATCGGAAGCGGCCGACCTCGTCTATCACCTCACCGTGCTCCTCAAGGCGCGCGGCCTGGCCTGGACAGACATCATCGCCGAACTGAAGAAACGGCACGCCTAACCGGCCAGCACGCCCACCGCCTCGTCGAACAGTTCGCGCGTCGCCGCTGCGAGTACGTCGCCGCCGCTCATGTCGTCGCCGCCGTGCCAGTTGCCGATTACCCCGCCCGCGCCGCGCACCACCGGGACCAGCGCCTGCCAGTCGTGCGGCTTGAGGCCGGTCTCGGCGACCAGGTCGAGTGTGCCGTGGGCAATCCGCGCATAGGCGTGACCGTCGAGGCCGAAGCGGGTCAGTTGGACGGCCTTGCGCAGGCGTTCGAACCGCGGCGCGGCATCGGCGTCGAACAGGTAGGGATCGGTGGTTGAAAGCCGCGCCTTAGCGAGGGTCGTGCAGCCGCTCGTGCGCAGGCGTTGCGAGGTTTCGTAAAGGATCGTTCCGCTTGCATCGCCGATCACCAGCTCGCACAGCCGCGGCGTGTCGATCATCCCCGCGATCGGCATCCCGTCCTTCACCAGCCCGACCAACACCGTCCACGTCGGCAAGCCGCACACCAGCTGCCGAGTCCCGTCGATCGGATCGAGGCTCCACACGCGGCGTGCTGTCTCGCGCACCGCGCCATATTCCTCGCCGACAATCCCGTCCTCGGGAAATTCGGCCTCGATCATCGCGCGAAGGGCCCGCTCTACCCCCCGGTCCACCGCGGTGACCGGATCGTAGTGCGAGCCCTCAGCTTTGTTTTCGGGATTGATCCCCTGTCCGATCGCTTCGTCGATGGCGCTTCTGGCGGTGGCCGAAAGCCGGGCGAAGAAATCGAACAGGTTCATCATGGTCAGTAGTTGTAGGCGCGTTCTCCGTGATCGGACAGGTCCAACCCCTCGCGCTCTTCGTCTTCCGACAGGCGCAGACCGATCGTCTTGTCGATGATGAAGTAAAGCACCGCCGAACCGACGCCCGACCACAGCAGGGTGATCGCGACCGCCTGGAACTGGATCCACAGCTGCTTAGAGATCGAGTAAGCCGCAGGCGTGACCGCAACCGCGGGAAACACAGTATAGTCGAAATAGCCCTGCCCACCGAGGGCCGGCGCGGCGACGATCGCGGTGCCCAGTGCGCCGACGATCCCGCCGATGCAGTGGACGCCGAACACGTCGAGCGTGTCGTCATATTTGAACTTGTTCTTCACCGTGGTGACGAAGAACCAGCAGATCGGCGAGACAATGAAGCCGAGCAGGATCGAGGTCATCGGCGCGGCGTATCCGCTCGCCGGCGTGATCGCGACGAGCCCCGCTACCGCGCCTGAAGCGGCACCGAGCATCGACGGCTTGCCGTGGGTCACCCGCTCGACCAGCGCCCAGCTGACCGCAGCAGCGGCAGTCGCGACAAAGGTGTTGATGAACGCGACCGCGGTCACGCCATTGGCTTCGAGGTTGGAGCCGGCGTTGAAGCCGAACCAGCCGACCCACAGCAGCGAGGCGCCGATCATGGTCATGGTCAGCGAATGCGGCGGGGTCGCGTCACGACCATAGCCGACGCGCTTGCCGACCATGATGCAGCCGACCAGGCCGGCGATCCCGGCGTTGATGTGGACCACCGTCCCACCGGCGAAGTCGAGCGCACCCTTGCCCCACAGGAAGCCGTAGTCGGTCGGCGCGTCGGGCAGGAAGTCGGGACCCGCCCAATACCATACCATGTGCGCAATCGGGAAATAGACGAGGGTCAACCACGCCACCACGAACACCATGATCGCCGAGAATTTCATGCGCTCGGCAAACGCCCCCACGATCAGCGCCGGGGTGATGCAGGCGAAGGTCATCTGGAAAATGACGAACGCATATTCGGGGATGTAGACGTTGTTCGAGAAGGTCGCGGCATAGGTCGAGGCCGATACCCCGGCGAGGAACAGCTTGCTGAACCCGCCAACGAACAGCGGTGCGACGCTGCCCGCCGAAGTGAACGCCATGGTGTAGCCCCAGCTAACCCACACCAGCGCCGCGACCGAGACGATCATGAACACCTGCATCAGCACGCTGAGCATGTTCTTGGTGCGGACGAGGCCGCCGTAGAACAGCCCGAGCGCGGGGACCGACATCAGCAGAACGAGCGCCGACGAGACCAGCATCCACGCCGTGTCGCCCTTGTTCGACATCGTCGCCTGAGCGACGGCATCGGGTGCCTTGACCATCGCCGCTTGTGCGAACGCTGGCGCGGACATGGCGAACAATGTCGCGGCCTGCGCCGCCTTTTTCAGTAATAGCCCGGGTGCGAACCGCATCGAATCCCCCTAATATTGTGCATTGCAGCAGACGGCTCGCGGCGGTTTTCGTCAATCAATACGGCGGTTTTGGGCGGGTGAAATGTTGACGCGAGTACGTTCCCTACGGTCAAGCCATTGATGTTCTTTACTCTTTTTATGCCGTCCGAGGCCGGGCCGGACGCGCGGGGAGCCGGGATCGCGGGGTGCAGCGGTCATCGGCAACAATTTTTGACGGATCGGCGGTTTTGCTCTGCCGTCGGCTTCACCTGTCACGGCTTTGCCCTATGACGCGCATTATGTTGAGAGTGATGCTCGACCAGCGAATCCGTCCAATCATCCTGTCCGGGGGGGCGGGGACACGGCTGTGGCCGCTGTCGACCGCCGAGCGGCCAAAGCAATTCCTGCCGCTGGTCGGCGATGAGTCGTTGCTCCACCAGACCTTCGCGCGGGTTGCCGATGCGGTGCTGTTCTCGGCTCCGACCGTCATCTGCGGCGCGGGGCATATCGAGCAGGTCGAGGCGACCGCCCGCGACGCCTCGGTTGGTGCCCCGCGAATCATCGCCGAGCCTGACGCGCGCAACACCGCCGCCGCGGTCGCGCTGGCCGCCCTCACCGCGGCAGATGACGACGAACTGCTGCTGATCCTGCCGAGCGACCACCATATCGCCTACCCCGCCGCGTTCCGCGCGACCGTCGATGCCGCCCGGGCCGGGGCTAAGGCCGGGCTGATCGTGACGTTCGGGATGAAGCCGACACGGATCGAAACAGGGTTCGGCTATGTCCAGACCGGCGCGCGACTGGCGGGCGCGGTGTTGCGGGCGGAGCGCTTCATCGAGAAGCCCGACGCGGCACGCGCCGAGGCGATGATCGCGAGCGGCGACCATTTGTGGAACGGCGGCATCTTTCTCGCCACCGCGCGCACCTTTATCGAGGGCTTCGCGGCGCACAGCCCGGACATCCTCGCCGCCGTCCGAGCGTCCTTGAGTGAGCCCGGCGCCGTGTTCATCACCCCTGACCGCGAGGCGTTCGCGGCCGTTCCCGCGCAGGCTTTCGACCATGCGGTAATGGAGAAGTTCGACCGGGTCGGGGTGATCCCGTCCGACTTCGGCTGGTCCGACGTCGGCAGCTGGCTCGCGGCGTTCGAACATGCGCCGCGTGATGGCGATGGCAATGCGGTCGCGCCCGGATCGGTCGTCATCGGCGGCGCAGGCAATTTGGTGCGCTCGAGTGGCCCACAGATCGTCGCGCTCGGCGTCGAGGGTCTGATGCTTCTCGCCACCGACGACGTGGTGCTGGTTGCGCCGCTTGCTGACGCCCAGCGCGTGCGCGAGGCCCATGCTTGGTACCAGGCCAACCGGAAAAACTGATGCAGCGGCTGGCGACCCGCATCGTCGACAAGCCGTGGGGCCGGTGCGGAATCGACCCACGCTTCGGCGCCGACCCGGCGCGGCAGATCGGCGAGATCTGGTTTGAACAGGCCGATCGCGCCGAAGGGCAACGGCCGCTCGACGTCATGGCCAAATATATATTCACGACCGAACGGCTGTCGATCCAGGTTCATCCCGACGAGCAGACCGCGCACGCTCGCGGACTGCCGCATGGCAAAGACGAGTGCTGGCTGGTGCTCGACGTCGAACCGGGCGCGGAGCTGGGCATCGGTACACGGACAATAATGTCCGCCCAGGAGTTGCTCGATTCCGCCCTCGAAGGCACGATCGAGCGCTACATCGACTGGCGGCCGGCGCGTCGCGGGCAGTTCATCTATAACCCCGCCGGCACGGTTCATGCGTTGGGGCCCGGGCTGACGGTGCTGGAGGTCCAGCAGTCCGCCGACGTCACCTATCGCCTGTTCGACTATGGTCGCCCGCGCGATCTTCATCTCGCCGAAAGCCGCGACGTCGTGGTGCCCCGGCCGCATGCCCACCCCGCCGATCGCCAGATCGACGAAGCGGCAAGTGCGGTGTTGGTCGACGGGCGTTTCTTCGGCGTCGCGTGGTGCCACCGCGTCGCCCCGCCCCTGCCCTCGTCAGCCACGAGCATTCAGCTGCTTCCGATCGATGCTCCGGTCGAGGTTGAGGGCGAGCAGTTGCTCCCCGGCCAATGCGCGATCCTCGAAATTGATCCGACCATACTTCGCTCGAGCGGCGCATTCGTCCTCGCCTGGTCCAAAGCTAGAGCCTGATTAGAGCCTGATTCACGTGTCGGGCGGAAGCGCCAGGCGCTTCCGCCTCGAACGATCAGTCTCTAGCGCTTGACCCGCCAGGTGACGACCGACGAGGCGGCGTAGTTCCACACGACGCCGACCGCGACCCCGGCGAGCCCGGCCAGCCACCAGATCCCCTCCAACCGATAAACCACGGCGCCGACCCCGACATTGCCGATCGCGCCGACCAGCCCGACCGCGTAGAAACTGGCGAGGCCGCGCCACAGGCCAGCCCCGCGCAGGCGCATGTCGCGAAACGTCAGGCTGTTGTTGAGGAAGAAGTTGCCGGTCATCGCAACCGCGACCGCGAGGCTTTGGGCGAGCTGGAACGGCAGGCTCGCCGCGATCCCGCCACCGAGCACCGCGAGATGGACGACGAGGCCGAGCGAGCCGACCATCGCGAACATCAGGAAGCGCACCGGCAGGAAGCGGCCGAACATTTTTTCGAGCAACAGGATAGCAAATTCCTGTGCGACCCGAGCGTCGAATTTGGATGTGCCGTGGAGCCGGTTGCGGAAGGTGTAGGGCAGCTCGGCAATCTTGAGCCGGGTCGGCGACGAGGCGACGAGGTCCATGAGGATCTTGAATCCGATCGACGACAGGTGCGGCATCGCGGCCTCGACCACGTCGCGCCGAACCGCGAAGAAGCCGCTCATCGGGTCGCTCATCTCGGCCTTGAGCAGGCGCCGCGAGAGGGCGGTGGCGAAGC
>JBKJMA010000214.1:0-3839 GCA_046596505.1 Sphingomicrobium sp. | reverse complement strand
GCGAGCGCAGCGGCCTTCACGAAAAAGCCCATGAAGCCCAAGCGAATGCCGTGCTTCTTCTCGAACAGATCCTTGTAGCGGGCGCGGGCGTCGATCACGGCGGACATGTCGACGTCGTTGAAGGTGGTCAGGATCGCGGCGGTGTTCTGCGCGTCCTTGAGGCGAGTGGCGATGGTCTGGCGAAGGCGGGTCATCTTGACGCGTTCTTCGCGGCGATCCGCCCCCGCGGACCGAGCGGCAGCGACAGGGTCCGCTAACAAAGACAACCGAGCGGCAGCGTCAGGGCCCGTCAACGAAGACACGGCAGGTGCGGGAGCAGATCCAGGAGCGGGAGCGGGAGCCGCCGCTTTGCTCTTCGCCGCCGCCAGGACATCGTCCTTAGTCAGGCGGCCGTCCTTGCCCGAACCCTGGATCGCCGACGGGTCGACATGGTTTTCGAGTACCGCGCGGCGAACCGCTGGCGAGAGGCGCAGCGCGGCGTCGTTGGCCGAGCCGGGGCTGTCGGCGGTGGGAGCATGTTCGTCGCCCTTGAGCGCCGGGGTTTCAGCGGGCCCGGCGGGATTGGTGACGGTCGTTTCGGGAGCGGGTGTCGCGGCAGCAACAATTGGTATTGGAGCCGCGGCCGCTGCGCCTTCGCCGATGCGCGCGATGATCGCGCCGACCGCGACGGTGTCGCCTTCCTTGACCAGCGCCTCGCCGAAAATGCCCGCGACTGGCGAGGGGACATCGACGCTGACCTTGTCGGTCTCGAGCGTGGCAATCGGCTCGTCGACGGCAATCGCGTCGCCGGGGTGTTTGAGCCATGCGCCCAGCGTCGCCTCAGTGATCGATTCGCCGAGCGTCGGCACCTTCACATCGGTCGGCATGGTTCGTCCTTTACTCGGCCGCAGCGGCGGCTGGAATGACATTGTGGCCGAGCGCGTCGGCGATCAGCGCGGCCTGCTCGGCGGCGTGGCGTTTCGCAAGTCCTGTCGCGGGTGAAGCCGAGGCGGCGCGGCCGGCATAGCGCGGGCGCATCCCCGTGCGGCCGGCCTGGGTCAGGCATTCCTCGAGGCAGCTTTCGACGAAGTGCCACGCGCCATTATTCTTCGGCTCTTCCTGCGCCCAGACCAGCTCCCGCAGGTTCGGCATCGCCTTGAGCCGCTTGACCAGCGGCTCCGACGGGAAGGGATAGATCTGCTCGATGCGGATCACTTCGGTGTCGCTCGCGCCCGAGGCATCGCGCGCCTCGATCAGTTCGAACGCCACCTTGCCCGAGCACAGCACGGCGCGGCGGGTGGCACCGGGGGTCGGCGGACTCAAGTCCGACAGGATGCGCATGAAGTGCGATTCGCCGGTGAATTGCGCGCGGGCCGACACCGCGAGCTTGTGGCGCAGCAGCGATTTTGGCGTCATCATGATCAGTGGCTTGCGGAAATCGCGCAGCAGCTGGCGGCGCAGGACGTGGAAATAATTCGCCGGGGTGGTGCAGTTGACGACCTGGATATTGTCGTCGGCGCACAGCTGGAGATAGCGCTCGAGTCGGGCCGACGAGTGTTCCGGGCCCTGCCCTTCGAAGCCGTGCGGCAGGAGCAGCACCAGCCCCGAAGCGCGCAGCCACTTCGACTCGCCGCTCGCGATGAACTGGTCCATGATCGTCTGCGCGCCATTGGCGAAATCGCCGAACTGCGCTTCCCACAGCACCAGCGTGCGCGGGTCGGCGATCGAATAGCCATATTCGAACCCGAGCACGCCGAATTCGCTCAAGGGGCTGTCGCGCACTTCGAAGCGGCCGCCCTGCACGGTGCGCAGCGGAATATATTTTTCGCCATTGACCTGGTCGACCCAGACGGCGTGGCGCTGGCTGAAGGTGCCGCGGCCCGAATCCTGCCCCGACAGGCGGACGTTGTGGCCCTCGGCGACGAGGCTGCCGAAGGCAAGCGCTTCACCGGTCGCCCAGTCGAAGCCTTTGCCCGACGCGAACATCGCCTTCTTGGCATCGAGGATCCGCGCGAGCGTCTTGTGGACGGTAAGCTCGGCGGGGATGGTGGTCAGCGTCTCGCCGACCTCGCCGAACAGGTCGTCGGGGATCGCGGTCGCGGTGTTGCGGCGGCCAAGAACCGGCTCGTCGGGCCGGCCAAAACCGCTCCAGCGGCCCTCGAACCAGTCGGCCTTATTGGGCTTGAAGCTGAGCGCCGCCTGGAACTCGCCCTCGAGCAGGGTGACGAACTGCTTGGTCTTCTCGTCGAGCCACGCCTGGTCGATGACCCCTTCCGCGACCAGCCGCTTGGCGTAGATTTCGCTGATCGGCGGGTGGATCTTGATCGCGGCGTACATCAGCGGCTGGGTGAAGCTCGGCTCGTCGCCCTCGTTGTGGCCGAAGCGGCGGTAGCACCACATGTCGATGACGATGTCGCGGCCGAAGGTCTGGCGAAACTCGATCGCCAGCTTGCAGGCGAAGGTGACGGCTTCGGGATCGTCGCCGTTGACGTGGAGGATCGGCGCCTGGACCGCTTTCGCCATGTCCGACGAGTAGGGCGACGAGCGACCGAACTGCGGGCTAGTGGTGAAGCCGATCTGGTTGTTGATGACGAAGTGGATCGTGCCGCCGGTGCCGTAGCCGGGAAGCCCCGAGAAGCCGAAGCATTCGGCGACGATCCCCTGCCCCGCGAACGCCGCGTCGCCGTGGAGCAGGATCGGCAGCACGGTCTTGCCATGCTTGTCCTCGCGCAGCGTCTGCAGCGCGCGCGCCTTGCCGAGCACCACCGGATCGACCGCCTCGAGGTGCGACGGGTTGGGGAGGAGCGACAAATGCACCTTGTTGCCGTCGAATTCGCGATCCGAAGAAGTGCCGAGGTGGTATTTTACATCGCCCGACCCGCCGACATCCTCGGGGTTGGCGGCGCCGCCGGCGAACTCGCTGAAAATCGCGCGATAGGGCTTGCCCATGACGTTGGCGAGGACGTTCAAGCGGCCGCGGTGGGCCATGCCGATGTCGATCTCGGTGATCCCCAGCTGGCCGCCGTACTTGATGATCGATTCCAATGCGGGGATCGCGCTTTCGCCGCCGTCGAGCCCGAAGCGCTTGGTCCCGACATATTTGCGCGCGAGGAATTTCTCCCACTGCTCGCCGTGGATGACCTTTTCGAGAATCGCCTGCTTGCCCTCGGGGGTGAAGACGATCTCGGCGCTCTTGCCCTCCATCCGCTCCTGGAGGAAGCGGCGCTCGTCGAGGTCGTTGATATGCATATATTCGAGGCCGACCGAGCCGCAGTAATTGGCCTGGAGGACGGCGATGACCTCGCGGATCGTGGCCTGTTCGAAGCCCAGTGTCCCGCCGAGCCAGATCTTGCGGTCGAGGTCGGCATCGGAGAAGCCGTGGAACGACGGAGTGAGGTCGGCGGGGAGCTCGTAATGGGCGAGCCCGAGCGGGTCGAGCTTGGCGGCGAGGTGACCGCGCACGCGATACGTGCGGATCAGCATCATCGCGCGGATGCTGTCCTCGGCGGCGTGACGGATCGCGGTTTCATCAATCGGGCCGGAGGTTGAAGCGCCAATGTCCCTGGCCTTCGCCGCAACTCGCTCGATCACCGCGTCGGTCGGGTCGAGCCCGGCGTTGACCGCGTCGAGCTCGGCGAGCGGCCAGTTGGGGCGCGCCCAGCTTGGGCCGACCTTCGTTTCAAAGCTGCCGCCTAGATCGTCCATCATGCTTTCTCGTCGCCGTGCCGTGGGGCTTAACCCTTGAGCAGGGCGGTTAGTGTCGTGCCCAGTTCAGATGGGCTTGGACTGACCCGAATTCCAGCCGCTTCCATCGCCGCGATCTTGCTTTCGGCGTCGCCCTTGCCGCCCGACACGATCGC
>JBKJMA010000197.1:0-5434 GCA_046596505.1 Sphingomicrobium sp. | reverse complement strand
GATCAACCTCAACCGGCGCGAGCAATTCGCGCTGGAAAAGGTGCTGGTCGATGAATTGCTCGGCCTGGGCCCGCTCGAGGAATTGCTCAGCGATCCCGCGATCAGCGACATCATGGTTAATGGTCCCGACCAATGTTTTATCGAGCGCAAGGGAAAGCTCGAGCTCGCCTCGATCCAGTTCCGCGACGAAGAACATCTGTTCCAGATCGCCCAGCGCATCGTCAACAAGGTCGGCCGCCGCGTCGACCAGACAACGCCGCTTGCCGACGCCCGCCTGATGGACGGCAGCCGCGTCAACGTCATCGGTCCGCCGCTCAGCTTGCGCGGCACCGCCATCTCGATTCGTAAATTCTCCGAGAAGCCGATCACGCTCGACATGATGCGCGGCTTCGGGTCGATGTCGGAAAAGATGGCGACCCTGCTCAAGATCGCCGGCGCGGCGCGGATGAACATCGTCATTTCGGGCGGTACCGGCTCGGGCAAGACGACCATGCTCAACGCGCTGTCGAAGATGATCGACCCCGGTGAACGCGTCATCACGATCGAGGACGCGGCCGAGCTTCGGCTGCAGCAGCCGCACTGGCTGCCGCTCGAAACTCGCCCGGCCAACCTCGAGGGCCATGGCGCGATCACCATTCGCGACCTTGTCATCAACGCGCTGCGCATGCGTCCCGACCGCATCATCCTCGGCGAAATCCGCGGGTCGGAATGTTTCGACCTGCTCGCCGCGATGAACACCGGCCACGACGGCTCGATGGCGACGCTTCACTCCAACTCCCCGCGCGAATGCCTCGCGCGGATGGAAAACATGGTGATGATGTCGGACATCAAGGTGCCCAAGGAAGCCATTTCGCGCCAGATCGCCGACTCGGTCGACCTCATCATCCAGGTCAAGCGCCTCCGCGACGGTTCGCGCCGCACGACCAACATCACCGAAGTGATCGGCATGGAGGGCGATGTGATCGTCACGCAAGAGCTGTTCAAGTTCGAATATCTCGACGAGAGCGCCGACGGCAAGATCATCGGCGAATATCGCTCGATGGGCCTGCGCCCCTACACGATGGAAAAGGCCAAGATGTTCGGCTTCGACCAGCCTTATCTTGAGGCGTGCCTCTAAATTCCAGCATCGGGGCTGAGTTCGCTGAGGAAGGGCTGCATCGCCCACTACAAGGTGCCGCGCGAAGTGCGGATCGTCGACGCCTTTCCGATGACCGTCACCGGCAAGGCCCAGAAGTTCGAAATGCGTCGCCTGATGAAGGCCGGGCAATCGGCGGTCGGCGCTCCTCCGCCCGGTTGATAATCGCTAAAGTTCGATCCCTTCGGCGATCGCCTCGAGCTTGCGCACGCGCTCCTTGAGGTCGGCGATCTCGATCCGCCCGCCGGTCGGGGCGAGCCCGCTTTCCCCCCCTCGGCTGGCAAGCTCGAGCCGCTTGAGGTCGAGCCAGCCTTTCCAGCCGTTGAGCAACGCCACCGCTGCAATCGCCAGCGTGACGATGACGCTCGCGCCCATCAGTGCGACCGAGACGGGGTCGGTCATCACTGGTCCTCCCGCAACGCTTCGATCTCCCGCGCCAGCGCGTCGTTGGGCTTGGCGAGATGATCGTCGATCGCCATCATCCGGCGGTCGGTGGCATCGAGCTCGGTACGCAGCGCGTGAACCGTCGGGCGCACCTTGCCGATGTCGGCCATGCGGTCGAACTCGCTGCGCTGTCCGCCACCCAGGGTGCGCTCGGCATCGCGCTTCTTGAAGTGCAACCACAATCCACTCGCGACGTAAGCGATCAGCGCGAATTTGAAGCTCACTACCAGCGCAAAGGCGACGAAGCCGACGCGCAAGATCGTCGGGTCGACGTTGAACACATCGCCAAGGGTCGAGCAGACGCCGGCGACTTTCTTCTCGCGGCGGTTCCATGAATAGTTTTTCATCCGGTCTTCCCCTTTAAATACGCGCCGCGCGGGCGGCTTTGAGTTGTTCGAGCGCGGCGTCGACTTTCTCGCTGCTGCGCAATCCGGCGATTTCCTGCTCGAGGCTTTTCGGTCCGCTCATCCCCAGCGCGTCGGCCATTCCCTCGGCGAGTTCGGCGCGCCGCTCGAGCTGTTCGAAGCGCGCGAACGCTTCTTCGGCGCGGCTGCCGTGCAGTGCCTCGCCGACCCGGGCGCGAGCGACCGCGCTCTCGATCCGGCTGGCGATCGACGCTTGGCGGGCACGCGCTTCGCGCAGCTTGGCCTGGAGCCGCCCGATGTCCGCCTCATAGCCCTTGAGCACGTCGTTCAACCCGGCGATCTCGGCGCGCAGTCCGTTGGCCATGTCGGCCGCCTGCTGCCGCTCGATGAGCGCGGCGCGGGCGAGGTCGTCGCGGCCCTTCGAGAGCGCGAGCTCGGCCTTGTCGGTCCAGTTCGCCTCGATCTTTTCGAGCCGCATCAGCGAGCGGCCCATTTCCTTCATGTCGGCGATCGTCCGCGCCGCGGTGGCGCGGACCTCGACCAAAGTCTCTTCCATCTCGACGATGATCACCCGGATCATCCGTGCCGGATCTTCGGCCCGGTCGAGCAACTCGGTCATATTGGCCGCGATGATGTCGCGAGCCCGGCTGAATACCGGACCCGACAGGAAACCGGCGAGCGGCGCGAAACGGGTTGTCGCCCGGTCCCCGACCGGCGCATCGAGGGGCGGCGTCATGCGCGCTGTCCGCGCCGTCGCCACCGCCTCGATCGGCTCCAGCTCCAGGTCAGGCATAGGTCACGGTGATGAACGAGCGGGCCGAAGCTGCGCCCGAACCGGCGCCGCCGGGTCCAACCGCGGCGCCAACCGCGATCGTGCTCATCAGCAGAGCCGCGGCAAATACCGCGAACTGGCGCTGGAAAATCCGTGCAGACATTTCGAAACTCCCTTTTTGCGCGGAGGCGATCAAAGGCCATCCGCTAATCAGGGACATACAAGAGCCGTGCCAATCCCGATTTTGCGCCAAAAAATTAAGAGGACGTTCGCCGGAATGCGGCCCGTGCGGGATTTTCCGCCATCATTTGGCAGGTCTCGCCAGCTTATCCCGAGCGACTCGTTGCCAGCGCTTCGCTTCACACTGCATCGGGGCAGCCTTCGCCAGAAAGAGGAGGGCTAGCTGTCGCTGCTGGGATCAGTGACCGGCGCTTCCACGCCGCTTGCATCGTCGAAGAACGGCTCGACCGTTCCCTTGAGCTTCAACGTCATCGGATTGCCGTTGCGGTCGCGACTGCGGCCAGCGGCGACCTTGATCCAGCCTTCGGACAGGCAATATTCCTCGACATTGGTCTTTTCGGTCCCGTTGAAATTGATGCGGACCCCCTTCTGCAGCAGGTCGCCGTCGTAATGCGGGCTACGCGGGTCTAGCGAAAGGCGGTCGGGAAAGACTGGTGTATTGGACATCACTGAGCCCTAACGCTCCGCCCCAGCGATGGTCAATTGCCTTGGGTTAGCAATCGCTCCGCACTTCGCCGATTTGGGCTTTTCGACGAACGGCGGCGGTCATCGAATTGCCAACCCATTGTCTTCCCGCCAATCTCGCCCGAACAAGTTTTGCCAGGACCCTGACATGCGCCCTACTCTCGCCCTGCTCACTGCGGCGTCGCTGCTCGCCGCGAGCACCGCCTTCGCCCAGGCCCCCATCGCCCCGGTTCCCCCGCCCCCGCCTCAACCCGGCGCCGCGGAGCCGATGACCCAGGCCAAACCCGCCAACATCGCCGCCTCTCCCACTGCCGCCCCGGCAAGCCCCACCAAGTCGGACAAGTGGGACGTCGCCGCCCGCCACGGTCCCGGCCACGACGCCGTCATCGACACCCGCAAGGGCACGTGGATGAGCCTCGACGTGTCGCCCGACGGCCGCGAGGTCGCGTTCGACCTGCTCGGCGACATCTATTCCGTCCCCATCACCGGCGGCGAGGCGCATGCCCTGACTTCTGGCGGCGCGTGGGACATGCAGCCGCGCTACTCCCCCAACGGGCGGGAGATCGCGTTCACCTCCGATCGGGGCGGCGGCGACAATATCTGGGCGATGGGCCGCGACGGGTCAGCGCCGCGCGCGATCACCAAGGAAAAGTTTCGAACGCTCAATCAGGCCGATTGGGCGCCCGACGGGAATTTCATCGTCGCCCGCAAGCACTTCACCTCGTCGCGATCGCTGGGTTCGGGCGAAATGTGGCTGTATCACCGCTCCGGCGGCGGCGATGGCGTGCAGATGACCAAGGCCCGCACCAAGCAGAAGGACACCAACGAGCCCGCCTTCTCGCCCGACGGCCGCTACCTCTATTTCTCGGACGACGCGACGCCTGGCGGGACGTTCGAATATTCGAAGGACGTCAACGGCCAAATCTATGTCATCCAGCGGCTCGACCGGCAGACCGGCGAGATCGACAGCTTCGTCACCGGCCCCGGCGGCGCGATCCGTCCGACCCCTTCGCCTGACGGCAAGAGTTTGGCCTTCATTCGCCGCATTCGCTACAAATCGGCCCTCATGCTGATGGACCTCGCGTCGGGCCGCATCACCGCGCTGACCGACACGCTCGACCGCGACATGCAGGAAACTTGGGCGGTCCAGGGCGTCTATCCGGGCATTAGCTGGACCCCCGACAATCGCTCGATCGTCTATTGGGCCGGCGGCACGCTCCACCGCATCGATGTCGCCTCGCGAGCGATCGCCGACATCCCGTTCCACGTCGCCGGCACCCGCTTCGTCGAGGACGCCCCGCGCCAGCAGAAGGAGGTCGCCCCCGACCGCTTCGACGTGAAGATGGTCCGCTTTGCCCACACCAGCCCCGACGGCCGCCGCATCGTCTATGAAGCGCTCGGCCACCTGTGGGTCCGCGATTCTGCAACAGGAACCTCCCGCCGCCTGACCCGCGCGACCGAATTCGAATCCTACCCGACGTTTTCGCGCGATGATCGCCAGATCGCTTATGTCAGCTGGGACGACGACCAGGCCGGCCGTGTCAAGATCGTCCCCGCGACCGGCGGCGAAGGCCGCAGCATCACCTCCCAGCCCGGCCATTATACCGCGCCCGCCTTCTCCCCCGACGGCGCGACCATCGCCTATCGCAAGGGCAGCGACGGCTATCTCACTACCCCGCTATGGGGTCGCGACCCCGGCCTTTACGTCGTTCCCTCCCGTGGCGGCACCCCGAAGAAGGTCAGCAAATCGGGCTCCCAGCCCCAATTCGGCGCGACCAATGACCGCCTGTTCTTCATCGATGACGGCGACGAGGACAAGCATCTCTTGAAGTCGATCGGCCTCGACGGTTCGAACCCCCAGACCCATCTGGTCTCCGCCAACGCCGCCAGCTTCGCGCTCTCTCCCGACGAGCAATATGTCGCCTGGACCGAACGATATCAGGCCTATGTGATGCCGTTCACCCGCGTTGGACGGTCGATCGATATTGCCTCCGATGGCACCGCGCTGCCCCA
>JBKJMA010000004.1:0-3319 GCA_046596505.1 Sphingomicrobium sp. | reverse complement strand
TGGACCGCGCCCGCCATGTCCGCGAGCATGGTCTCGGGCCGTGTAGTGGCGACTTCGATGTGCCCCGACCCGTCGGCCAAGGGATAGCGCAGGGTCCAGAACTTGCCCTGCACTTCGCGAGTTTCGACCTCGAGGTCGCTGATCGCCGTCTGGAAATGCGGGTCCCAATTGACCAGCCTTTTGTCGCGATAGAGCAGCCCGCGTTTGTGGAGCTCAACGAAAACGTGGGTGACGGCCTTGCTGAAGCCCTCGTCCATCGTGAACCGCTCGTTGGCCCAGTCGCACGACGCGCCCAGCCGGCGGAGCTGCTGCGTAATCTCGCCGCCGCTCTCTTCCTTCCACGCCCACACCCGCTCGATGAATTCGTCGCGGGAGAAGTCGGTGCGTTTCCTGCCCGCAGCATCGAGCTGGCGTTCGACCACCATCTGCGTGGCGATGCCGGCATGGTCGGTGCCGACGACCCACAGCGCGTCCTTGCCCTGCAACCGCGCGTGGCGGACGAGGATGTCCTGCAGCGTGATGTCGAGCGCGTGGCCGATGTGGAGCGAGCCCGTGACGTTGGGCGGCGGCATGACGATCGTGAAGGGGATTGCGTCGGAGCGGTCGGGGCGGAACAGCCCCTGCCCTTCCCAATGGGCGTACCAGCGGGCTTCGATGGCGGCGGGGTCGAAGGTCTTCGAAAGCTCGGTCATTGGCGAGCGGGTAGCGGCCCCGCTCGCCATACTCAACCTAGCGTGCCACAGGAGCGGTCCAGCGGTTCATCCAGCCGAGCACTTCGCCATACCACTGGATCGAGTTCTTGGGCTTGAGCACCCAGTGATTCTCGTCCGGGAACACTACCAGCCGCGACGGAATGCCCTTGCGCTGGAGCGCGGTGTAGGCGGCGAGCCCTTGCGTGTAGGGGATGCGGAAATCCTTTTCGCCGGTGATGACGAGCTGCGGCGTGCTCCACTTGGCGACAAGGTTGACCGGGTTCCACCGCTCGAACGCCTGCGGGTCCTCGTAATACGCTTTGCCGCCATGCTCCCACTCGTCGAACCACAGTTCCTCGGTCTCGTAGGCCATCGCCCGCGCGTCGAACACGCCGTCGTGCTGGACGATGCAGCGGAAGCGGTCGGGCCAATTCCCCTCGATCCAGTTCATCATATAGCCGCCATAGGAGGCGCCCAATGCGCAGGCATTGTCCGCCTGAAGCTGCGGATCGCGTGAGGTGGCGAAGGCGAGCCCGGCCTTGAGATCATCGAGCGGCCAGCCGCCCCAATTATTGCGAATCGCGTCGGTAAAGGCCTGGCCGTAGCCGGTCGAGCCGTGGAAATCGACGCTGACCACGCCATAGCCCGCGCTTGCCATCACGCGCGGGTTCCAGCGGTACGACCAGTCATTGCCGAAGCTGCCCTGTGGCCCGCCATGGACGAGAAAGGCGATCGGCAGGGTCGTAATGCGGACCGGCTTGACCTTGATTCCCCATACGCGGTCGTTGTTGGCGCCGGTGAAGTTGAAGCGGTCGACCGTGACCGGGTCGAGCTGGGCGAGAAGGTCGCGGTTGACCGCGGTCAGCGCAGTGGTGCGGCCAGCGGCATCGGTGCGATAAAGCTCGTCGGGCGCCATGATCGAGTTGCTGGTATAGACCACCGATCCATCCGCGAGCGGGTGCGCGTTGCCGGTGTGGCCTTCGAGGGTCAGTCGGGTCACCGCGCCGCTGGCGATACCGACGCGGAACAGCGGGTGTTCCAGCGTGTCGTCGGCGCCGACGATCAGGCTGCGGCCATCGGGGGCCCACGTCATCTCGCTGACCGAACGGTCCCAATTGTCGGCGATCTGGCGCGTTTCGCCAGTGGCGATGTCGCGCAGGCGGATTTCCTGACGGTCGGCTTCGTAGCCGGGGCGATCCATCGCGACATAGGCGAGGGTGCGGCCATCGGGCGACGCGCTCGGCAGTGCGTCGGTGGCGAGGTTGCCGGCGGTGAGGTTGGTCGGCGGCGAGCCGTCGAGGCGGACGTTCCAGATGTCGAGGTTGGTCGAGCGCGGCTCGACCGCATCGGCCTGCCGCATGGTGAAAAATACCGATCGGCTGTCGGGCGCCCAGGCGAGCTCCTCATTACCGCCGAACGGCTTGCCCGGCGCGTGGCCGGTGAGAGTCGAGGTGAGCGCGGTGGCCTTGCCGCTGGCGAGGTTGATCGCGAACAGGCGGCTGAACTCTCCCGGGGTCGCCCAGCTATCCCAATGGCGGATGAAGCCGCTGTTTTCATAGACGCGAGCCGAACCGGGGGTGGCCGGCTTGGTCGGGCAGCCGGCGAGGTCGCAGCCTGCGCCAACGTCGGCATAAACTAGCAGTTTCGCGCCGTCGGGGGAGACCAGGAAGCCGTTGACGTCGACCTTGCTGTGCGTGACCTGGACGGGCTTGCCGCCGCGCATCATGCGATAGACCTGCGATACGCCGGACTTGCTCGACAGGTAATAGATGCTGCGGCCGTCGGCGAAGGCAGGGGATCCCTCGTTCTCGCCCGGGGTCGATGTCAGCCGGACCGGAGTTGCGCCGGGGCGGGTGAGGTCGAGAGAGTAGAGATCGGTGCTCCGCTTGCCCGCCGCCATGTCGGTCGTGCTCAGCGAAAACAATGCGGTCCGCCCATCGCGCGAGATCGCCGGGTCGGCCAGCCGGTGCATCTTGTGCATGTCGGCGGCGGTCATCGGCCGCGCGGCGAGCGGGGTGCCAAAGGTAACAGCGGTGAGCGCAAGCGCGGCGGTTGCGAAAAGAATATGTTTCATGCGCAACGGAGTAGCAAAGGCACCAGCCAACGCAATCCCCACTAGTTGATCGGCGTACCCGTGATGCGGCCGATTTCGCGGCGGACATGGTCGTCGACGATGTCAGACAGGTGCGCGTCGAGCCAGTCCTTCATCATCGGCCGGATCATCTCGCGGACCATCGCCTCGAACGGGTTAACGAGCGGCGGCGGGGGGGCGGCGGCGGCGACTTCCTGCAGCGCGGCGAGTCTCTGGCGGCTGCTGTCGACTGCTTGCTCCGATGCGAGCGGCGGGCCGAGGTCGACCGGTTCGCGGGTCGGTTCCGCGATCACGGCCTCGACCGGCTGGTCCAGTTCGAGGACGTCTTCGTCCTCGTCGTCGAGCTCCGTGGACGGTGGCGGCGCGGCGGCGCGCAGCTCTTTCTCCTCCGCGATCACTTTCTTGATCGAGGCGAGGATGTCTTCCATCGACGGTTCGCGGGCGCCCTGCATGGCGAACCTATCGCCTATTGATTGGGTCCTGTCATCCCCACCGGGTTCATGGGCGTTGCCGGTGCCGGCATTTCGGCGGGAAC